>NZ_WJZM01000046.1:0-46475 GCF_021609545.1 Pseudomonas sp. PA-1-6B | reverse complement strand
ATGTTGGCCAGAAGCTGTTTGGAGCTTCCTCGGATAGGCCTGATACATAGATGCAACCGGGTACCAATGTTTGAAAAGCGGGTTGAAAGTGGAGGGCGAGTCCATACATAGGAGCGAGCTTGCTCGCTCCTACATGTTAAGCGTTAGAACTTGGCTTCAGCATCCAGCTGCAAGGTGTTGGTATCGGCATCCCGCTGAGTCCGGCTGGCAAAGTCAGCCTTGGTCAGGAAGTAGGTGGCGCCAATGGCGAAGTTCTTGTCGATGTCGTAGCTGACTTTCATCTTGTGACCGCGCGAGCCGGTGGTGCCGTTGGCGAAGTCCGAATCGGTGAAGGCGCCTACGACGGCATTACGTTGAACGTCGCGGTAGTTGTAGTCCAGGTTCAAACCGAACACCTTGGACTTGGCACCCAGCAACCAGGCGGTGTCCTGGTCGGTCACTGCATCGTTGTTTTTCACGTATTGGCCGTAGAACGACAGCGGCACGGCCAGGCCACCGATGTCTGCTTGCGCAAAGCCTTCGTACAGGCGGAATTCATTGTTGGCCGAGTTGCCGTTGACCGCCAGTGCGCAAGGCGTGGTGGTGGTTGTGCAGCGGCTGTCCTCGTCATTCTTGTAGGCGTAGATACTGCCGCCCAAGGTCATTTTCAGGTTGTCGGTGACCGAGAACCGCGTGCCCAACTGGCCGGACGTCAGGCGCAGGTCATGGCGAAATTGCACGCCGTCACCGTCCACGTTGTCCTTGAGGTTGTAGTTACCCAGGCTGCCGAACAGCTCAGCGCTGCTACCCAGTGGGTATTTGTAGGTGACGGCCAGGCCTTCAGGGTTGATGTCGCTATCCCAGATCACATCGCCCATGTTCACCCACGGCTGCAGCATCTTGCCGCCGATCACGTGCAGGTTCTTGATCTGGTCCGGGTGGTAGTCGATGTAGCCGAGGTCCAGCCAGATCGACTTCTTATCGAAGTAACCATCCTGGTCCTGGTTGGTGGAGCGTGCATCATCGCCGCCGCCGGTGGCGATACGGATACCAGTGTCCACTTGCGGGTTGATTTCGGTGTAGGCACCCAGGCGGGCACGGATACGTTGACGGTCCTTGTCACGCCCACCGTTGTTGGGCTCGCCGTCGATCTTGATGGTTTCCTGGCGGAAGCGCACGTCACCCTTGAACTGGGTCTTGGCTGCCCAAGCCAATTTCTGGTCGAAGCTGCTCAGCTCGTTGGTTTTTTTCGCAGTGGCCGCGATCTGCTCGTTGGTCTCTTGTTGAGCCTGGCGTGCGATCTGCTGCTCTTTCTGATCCCTGGCCAGTTCCATTTGCAGTTCGGTGTACTGTGCCGCGGTGATCTGGCCGTTGGCCTTGAGCATGTCGAGCAATTTAGCGTCGACTGCAGCGCTGGCCGGAACGCTCAGTGCCAGCAACAGGCCGCCACACAGGACCGCCGCAGTTTTAGTGGAAGCAAGACGCATATCAATCTCCGAAAGTGAGGAGGGAGGGCAACACCCTCCAGGACACAACCGACCCATGACGGACGGAAAAAATGTCGCCCGGTAGACCCGGACGCTCTAAAAACTGGCGTCAGTATCGCGACCGTTTATGACGGAGTAGTGGCTAAGTGATTTCATCTAGATGACAAATCGTTACGCTACGGAACTAAGGGTTTTGACGTCTGTCCGCGTGTTTTGAGGATGTGTGCGCGGCTGTGATCAGCGATACTCCCCAGGTTTTCATGCCAAGAAACGATGAGGATGCCGATGCCGCTGCAACGCCTGGACAGCCTGTCCGATATCGCTGCGCACACGTGGGATGCCCTGATGCCACAGGCCCAGCCGTTTATGCAGCATGGGTTTCTCAGTGCGCTGGAAGACAGCGCCAGCATCGGCCCGCATTCGGGCTGGCAGACGGAGCACTTGCTGCACTGGGAAGGCGACCGGTTGATGGCGGCATTGCCGGGTTATCGCAAATGGCATTCTTATGGCGAGTACGTGTTCGATCACGGCTGGGCCGACGCCTGCGAGCGCGCCGGCATCGACTATTACCCCAAGTTGCTGACGGCCGTGCCCTTCAGCCCGGTCGGTGGGCCGCGTGTGTTGGCTGCCAGTGCCGCAGACGCTTTCGAATTGCTCAATAGCCTGCCGGGGTATCTGGAGATCGAAGGCCTGTCGAGCGCCCATATCAACTTTACCGATGCCCTCGCCGATGAAGCCATGGCCCAACACCCCGGTTGGTTGCAACGCCTGGGTTGTCAGTTTCATTGGCAGAACCGTGGTTACCGCGACTTCCAGGATTTCCTCGACGCCCTGAGTTCACGCAAGCGCAAACAGATGCGCAAAGAGCGCGAACAAGTGGCAGGGCAGGGTATCGAGTTCGAGTGGTTGCAAGGCCATGAGCTGAGCGAATCCCAGTGGGATTTTGTTTACGCCTGCTACGCCAACACCTACGCGGTGCGTCGGCAATCGCCCTACCTGACCCGCGCATTTTTCAGCCTGTTGGCTGAGCGCATGCCCGCAGCCATACGCGTAGTCTTGGCCAAACAAGGCACGCGCCCGGTGGCGATGGCCTTCAGCCTGATCGGTGGCGACAGCTTCTATGGCCGCTACTGGGGTTGCCTGGCGGAATTCGACCGCCTGCATTTCGAAACCTGTTTCTACCAGGGCATGGACTACGCCATCGCCCACGGCCTGCAACGCTTCGATGCAGGTGCCCAGGGTGAGCACAAATTGATTCGCGGGTTTGAGCCGGTGATTACGCGGTCATGGCACTACCTGCGCCACCCTGGGTTGAAGAACGCTGTGGAAGATCTTCTTGAGCGCGAACGGGTCGGGATTCTGGCGTATGCCGAAGAGGCGAGGGCGGCCCTGCCTTATCGGCAGGTCTGAACCATCGGTCTGGCAACCCTGCTGACTAACAATAAAACCGCTAATCTGTATGTACAGACGTACATACAGGATGTGTCATGCATTTTGAGTGGGATGAATCTAAGAACAAAGCCAATATTTCTAAGCACGGCATCGACTTTAACGACGTCCCAGATATTTTTCGGCATCCAATGCTGGCCTTGCGCGATGATCGGGCAGATTATGGCGAAGAGCGTTGGATCAGTATTGGCTGGATCAAATTGTTAATGGGTGTGGTCGTATATACCGAGCGGTGTGGTGATGTGATCCGTATCATATCTGCGCGAAAAGCAACCAAGAAGGAGGCCAAATACTATGACGCAAACATCGAAAACTGATTGGGAGCGCCTGGCCAACATGAATGATAAAGAAATCGACACCAGCGATATTCCTGAGCTGGACGCCGAATTTTTTCGACGCGCCGAGTTACGTGTTCCGGTGAAGCAGGCCGTGACCATTCGACTGGATGCCGATGTTCTGGAGTGGTTCAAAGGCCAAGGCACCGGATATCAGACACGTATTAATCAATTGTTGCGTCAGTACATGCAAGCCCACCAAGGTTGAAGCGCATTCAATTGAAGTCAGCCAGTAAAACACCCTGTAGGAGCGAGCTTGCTCGCGAAGAACGTGCAGACGACGCGGGTTTACAGCTGTAAGCACTGCGTCATCGTTGGCGTTTTTCGCGAGCAAGCTCGCTCCTGCAGGGATTGGGTCAAGCGGTTTTTTCTGCACCCAACCATCGGTACGTAATGCCGCCGATCACCGCGCCGAGGATCGGCGCGAGCCAGAACAGCCACAATTGCTGCAGCGCCCAGCCGCCGACAATCAACGCAGGCCCTGTGCTGCGGGCCGGGTTGACCGAGGTGTTGGTCACCGGGATGGAGATAAGGTGGATCAGCGTCAGCCCCAGGCCAATGGCGATGGGCGCGAAGCCTGCCGGGGCTCGACGGTCGGTGGCGCCAAGGATGATCAGCACGAACATCGCCGTCATCACCAGCTCACAGACAAAGCCTGCCGCCATTGAATAACCACCGGGTGAATGCTCGCCATAACCATTGCTTGCCAGCCCGGAGGCCAGTTCGAACCCGGGTTTGCCGCTGGCGATGAAGTACAGCAGTGCGGCGGCGATGGCGCCACCGATCACTTGCGACACGATGTAGGCCGGCAACTCCTTGGCCGGGAATCTGCCGCCGACCACCAACCCCACCGAGACGGCCGGGTTAAGGTGACAGCCGCTGATATGCCCGATGGCAAATGCCATGGTGAGCACCGTGAGCCCAAAGGCCAGGGATACGCCGAGCAGGCCGATGCCGACGTTGGGGAACGCTGCGGCCAACACCGCACTCCCGCAGCCACCCAACACCAGCCAAAACGTACCCAGTCCTTCCGTTACGGAACGTTTGAACAGTGACATGAACACTTCCTTAGATTGCTCTATCTGATTAACGGTCTGTGTGGCTTCCCTGCTGCCTTAAATCAGGGCCATCCTGGGGCCTGATTGCAGTACAGCAGGATTGTGTCGCAAGACCAGCCAGATAGAGAAAGCTGTCAGAATTGTTCGGAATTGAGCGGGGCTTTACCCAGCAAAATCAGTCTATGCCGACAAAACCCCCGGTCTGATGCTGCCATAACCGCGAATAAAGCCCGCCGTATGCCAGCAACTCGGAATGGCTGCCGCTTTCAGCAATCTGGCCTTTTTCCAGCACCACCAGGCGGTCCATTCGTGCGATGGTCGACAACCGGTGTGCAATCGCGATCACCGTCTTGCCCTGCATCAGGGTTTCCAGGCTCTCCTGGATCGCCGCTTCCACTTCCGAGTCCAGCGCGGAGGTGGCTTCGTCCATGATCAGGATCGGCGCGTCCTTGAGCAGCACGCGGGCGATAGCGATACGTTGGCGTTGCCCGCCGGAGAGTTTCACCCCGCGTTCACCCACATGGGCATCCAGCCCGGTGCGGCCCTCGGAATCCGACAGCAGCGGGATGAATTCATCGGCGCGGGCCTTGTGCACCGCCGCCCACAGTTCTTCGTCTGTCGCGTCGGGCTTGCCATACAGCAGGTTGTCGCGGATCGAGCGGTGCAGCAACGAGGTGTCTTGGGTGATCATGCCGATTTGTGCGCGCAGGCTCTCCTGGGCGACCTCGGCGATGTCCTGGCCGTCGATGAGGATGCGCCCGCCCTGCAGGTCGTAAAGGCGCAGCAGCAGGTTGACCAGCGTCGACTTGCCCGCGCCGGATGGGCCGATCAAGCCGATCTTTTCCCCGGCCTTGATCTCAAGGTTGAGGCCGCCAATGATTCCGCTCTTCTTGCCGTAGTGGAAGTCCACTTGCTCAAAGCGTACCTGGCCGTGGGGTACCGTCAGGCGCGGAGCGTTTTCACGATCGATAACGGCCAGTGGCTGGGCGATGGTCTTCAGGCCGTCTTGCACAATGCCGATGTTTTCGAAGATGCCGTTGACCACCCACATGATCCAGCCGGACATGTTGACGATGCGGATCACCAGGCCGGTGGCCAGGGCAATCGCGCCCACGGAAATCAGCGACTGGGTCCACAGCCACAGGGCCAGGCCAGTAGTGGTGACAATCAGCAGGCCGTTCAGAATACAGATCACGGTGTCCATGCTGGTGAGCACGCGTGCGGCCAGTTGGGTTTTTTCGGTCTGCTCGATGATCGCTTGCTTGGCGTATTCCTGTTCGTTCTGCGTATGGGCGAACAGCTTCAAAGTGGTGATATTGGTGTAGCCGTCGACGATTCGGCCCATCAACTTGGAGCGCGCCTCCGAGGAGACCACCGAGCGTTCTTTCACCCGAGGTACGAAGTAACGCAGGGCCAGGCTGTAGCAAACGATCCAGGTGATCAGCGGAATCATCAGCCGCCAGTCGGCCTCGGCAAACAACACCAGGGCACTGATGGCGTAGATCGACACGTGCCAGATAGCCTCCGCGGTCGCCACCGCCGAGTCACGCAAGGAGTTGCCGGTTTGCATGATCCGCTGGGCGATGCGCCCGGCGAAATCGTTTTGAAAGAAATTCAGGCTCTGCTTGAGCACGTAGCTGTGGTTCTGCCAGCGAATCAGGCTGGTCATGCCAGGGTTGATGGTCTGGTGCACCAGCAAGTCATGCAGGCCGTTGAAGAGCGGGCGCAACAACAGGGCGACCACGGCCATCCAGATCAGCTCTGCGCTGTGGATCTGGAAAAAATTCGCTGGTGGCGTGCCCTGGGCCAGGTCGATGATGCGGCTCAGGTAGCTGAACAACGCAACTTCGATCAGGGCGCCGACCAGCCCCACCACCAGCAGTGCGGCGAAGCACGGCCACACCTGGCGCAGGTAATAAAGATAGAAGGGCAGGACTTTTTCGGGAGGGGCCGCGCTGGGGGCGTCGCGGAAAATATCGATCAGTTGTTCAAAGCGACGATAGAGCATTGGGTTTGACGCCCGCCGGGCGGGCTCTCCTTTCAAAGGTGCACGGTGCCATGCGGGCACCGTGCAAAGCTGCCTGCAGACCTCAGTCGATGCGCTTGGCCGACTTGATGATCACAGGATCGATAGGCACGTTCTGCATGCCTTGCTTGGTGGTGGTCTGGGAGTTGACGATGATGTCGACCACGTCCATGCCCTTGACCACTTTGGCGAACACGGCATAACCGGCATCGCGGCCCGGGTCGAGGAAAGCATTGTCGGCCACGTTGATGAAGAATTGGCTGGTGGCCGAGTTCGGGTCATTGGTGCGAGCCATGGACAAGGTGCCACGCACGTTATGCAGGCCATTGCTGGCTTCGTTCTTGATCGGTGCTTCGGTCGGCTTTTGTGACATTTGCTGGGTGAACCCGCCGCCCTGGACCATGAAGCCGGGGATCACGCGGTGAAAGATCGTGTTGGTGTAGAAGCCCTTGTCGACATAGGCCAGGAAGTTCTTGGTGCTGATCGGCGCCTTGACCGGGTCCAGTTCGATTTCAATCTGGCCGTTGGTGGTGTCGAGCAACACGTGTGGCGCCTTGGCCGGCTCGGCCGCCATCAGGTTGGCAGCGAACAGGGCGGAACCGGCAAAGAAGGCGATTTTTTTCAGCATGGGTCAGTGATCCTGGGTAGTGGTTTCGACGGTCTTTAGAAACTCGAGCAAGGTCGCGTTAAAGACCTCGGGTTGATCCAAGGGCGTGGCATGGCGGGAATCTTCGATGACCACCAGCCGCGCATCGGGCAGCAGTTTTACATAGATTTCTTTCTGCGCCACGGGGGTGTAGTCATGGTCGGCGCTGATGACCAGGGTTGGACAGGCAATTCTCGACAGTTGTTCCTGCACGCCCCAGCCCACAATGGCGTCGAAGCTGGCGAGATAAGCACGTTTGTCGTTGCTTGCCCAGCGTTCGGCCATCTTGCGGCGCAGGTCGGCCTGCTCAGGTTTTGGGAACAGCCGATCGCCCAAGGCCTTGCCGATGGTGCCCAGGCTGAGCACGCGGGCCAGGGTCCAGCGTTTGGCCCACTGCCAATAGTCGTCGGCACTGCGCACCTTGACCTCAGGCGCGCTGTTGACGATGCACAGGCTCTTGACCCGCAGGGGTTCATCCACCGCCAGTTGGAAGGCGATCATGCCGCCCATGGATAAACCCACCACGTGGGCCGCTGGCAGGTCCAGGTGTTCGATCAGGGCGACCAGGTCGAAGGTAAACCCTTTGATGCTGTAGCGCTCCCGGGGTTTGTCCGAGCGACCATGGCCGCGCACGTCAACCACGATCAGGCGGTAGTGGCGGGCGAGTACCGGTATTTGCAGTTCCCAATCCTGGCTGCTGGAGCCCAGGCCGTGGATCAGGATCAGGGGGTTGCCATGGCCGTATTCCTCGTAATGCAGGCTGCAGCCTTCATGATCGAACCAGGCCATGGATGAACTCCGTTTCAGGCTTGTTGGGGAGCGGCGAAGGGCGCGTCCAGGGGAGCGGTGTCAAAGGTGCGCAGCAATTCCACGAGGATCTGCGTGGCGGGCCCCAAGGGTTTGTCTTTGTTGGAGTACAGGTAAAACGTCGGGTTGCGACTGCCACCTTTTTCCAGGGGAAGCTGCTTGAGCACGCCTTCCTTGAGTTCGCGCTCGATCATGTGCCGGGGCAGCCAGGCAAAGCCCAGGCCGCTGCCGACGAAGGTGGCGGCGGTAGCGAGGCTGCCGACAGTCCAGCGCTGTTCGGCGCCGAGCCAGCCGACGTCGCGAGGTTGCTGGCGGCCCGAGTCACGGATCACCACCTGCATCTGGCTCTCCAGGTCGTGGAAACTCAGCTCACGGTTGAGGCGATGCAGCGAGTGATCGGGGTGGGCCACGGCGACAAACTCCACATCGCTCATTTCCGTGCCCAGGTAGCCCGGGATGATAAACCCGCAAATGGCCAGGTCCGCCATGCCGTCGAGCAGCAACTCTTCGACGCCGGACAGCACTTCTTCGCGCAGGCGCACCCGGCAGCCACGGCTTTGGGGCATAAAGGCGGTCAGCGCGCGAACGAGGCGTGCGCTGGGGTAGGCGGCATCCACCACCAGGCGCACTTCGGCTTCCCAGCCCTGCTCCATGTGATGGGCGAGGTCTTCCAGTTGGCTGGCGTTTTTCACCAGTTGGCGGGATCGGCGCAGCAGCACTTCACCGGCCTCGGTCAGCACCGCCTTGCGCCCGTCGATACGCAGCAAGGGGACACCGAGTTGGTCCTGCATGCGCGCTACGGTGTAGCTCACTGAAGATTGCGAACGGTGCAGCGCTTCGGCGGCTTGGGCAAAGCCGCCATGATCGACCACGGCTTGCAAGGTGCGCCATTGATCGAGGGTAACGCGGGGCGCTTTCAAGATGAGCTCCTCTTGTCCTAAGCTGGCGGTCCTTATTGGAGACTGCCGAATGAGAAAATTGTGTTGTGTGTTGCTGGCGCTGCTGCCGATGAGCGCGTTTGCCTACCCTATCGACGTGACGAAAAAGATCGATGGCGTGAGCATTGATTACACCGCCTCCGATGTGGACGGCGACATCAGTTCGATCCAGCTGAACAACTACGGTACCCAGGACGCGGTGTGCAAGGTTACCTTCACCAACGGCCCGGAATCGCCACGCCGTCGCACCGTGACTGTGCCGGCAGGCAAAAGCACCAACACCACGGTCAAGTTCAACCGCGCCATCATCAAGATGCGCATTGCCTTGGACTGCGCGCCAAAATAAAGCGGTAGCGGGGCATGCCCACAGGAATACTCCGCTTATAAACGAATTTCTAGATGGGTTGTAGCAGTTTTTTGCGCTTTTTTATCGAATAGGCCCTGGTTAACCTTCTCTCCATCGACTTACAGCAATTACCGATGGAGCCTACGAAGCCATGTCCAATGTTCTGATCATCGAAAGCAGTGCGCGCCAGCAGGATTCCATTTCCCGCCAGCTCACCCAACAGTTCATCAGCCAATGGCAAGTCGCCCATCCGGCAGACCGTATCACCGTGCGCGACGTTGCGCTCAATCCGGTACCCCACCTGGATGCCAACCTGCTGGGCGGTTGGATGAAACCGGCGGAGCAGCGTAACGACGACGAACAGGTGTCCCTGGACCGCTCCAACGAGTTGACTGACGAACTGCTGGCCGCCGACGTGTTGGTGATGGCCGCGCCGATGTACAACTTCGCTATCCCCAGCACCCTCAAAGCCTGGCTGGATCACGTGTTGCGGGCCGGTGTGACTTTCAAATACACCGCCACTGGGCCCCAGGGCCTGTTGACCGGCAAGCGCGCCATCGTGCTCACCGCACGCGGCGGTATTCACACGGGTGCTACCTCGGATCACCAGGAACCGTACCTGCGCCAGGTCATGGCATTTATTGGCATTCATGACGTCACCTTCATTCACGCCGAAGGCGTCAACCTGGGCGGCGACTTCCAGGAGAAGGGCGTCAATCACGCCAAGGCACTGCTGGCCCAGGTGGCCTGAGGCGTTAATCGTCAGATAATCCCGTGCTGCTTATATAGCCCCACGCAAACCCTTCAAGTACGCGTATCGAACCTCCCTTTGCACTTTTTGCTCCTGAGTGCTCCTGCCCGACTGCCGCTTTAGCGAGGTCGGGTTTTTTTTGCGCCGAGTTTCTTCAAAAACCAAAAAGCTTTAATGTCGCGCCCATTCGAAACGAGGCGCGCATGGGCTATTTACTGGTTGTCACCCTGATTCAGGCATTTTCCTTCAGCTTGATTGGCGAATACCTCGCCGGTCACGTCGACAGCTACTTTGCGGTGCTGGTGCGCGTCGTGCTGGCCGGGCTGATTTTTATTCCGCTGACGCGCTGGCGCTCGGTGGAGCCCGCGTTCATGCGCGGCATGTTGGTGATCGGTGCGTTGCAGTTCGGCGTGACCTACGTATGCCTGTACCTGAGCTTTCGCGTGCTGACGGTGCCGGAAGTGCTGCTGTTCACCATCCTCACGCCGCTGCATGTGACCCTGATCGAGGACGCGCTTAATCGCCGCTTCAATCCCTGGGCGCTGGTGGCGGCCCTGGTGGCGGTGGGCGGTGCGGCGGTGATTCGTTTCGATCAGATCACCCCGCACTTCCTGATGGGGTTCTTGCTGCTGCAATTGGCCAACTTCACCTACGCCGCCGGGCAAGTCATGTACAAACACCTGGTGGCGCGGTATCCCAGTGACCAGCCGCACTTCCGGCGTTTCGGTTATTTCTACCTGGGTGCCTTGTTGGTGGTGTTGCCGGCGTTCCTGCTGTTCGGCAAGGCTGACTTCCTGCCGCAAGCGCCGCTGCAATGGGGTGTGCTGGTGTTCCTCGGGTTGGTCAGCACCGCGCTGGGCATGTACTGGTGGAACAAGGGCGCCTGCCTGGTCAATGGCGGCACCCTGGCGGTGATGAACAACCTGCATGTGCCGGTGGGGTTGCTGCTGAACCTGCTGATCTGGAACCAGCACGAACCGCTGGGCCGTTTGGCCCTGGGCGGTCTGGTGATTCTGGGGGCGGTTTGGATCAGCCGGCTGGGTGTACGTCGGGCGGTGTCGTCTCCATCGTGATCACCACCTTGCCTTTGGCGCGGCCTTGTTCGACATAGTCCAGGGCCGCCGCTGTGGATTCGAACGGAAAGGTACGGTCGATAACCGGCCGGATACTGCCGGACTCGACCAGCGCGGTGATTTCATCCAGTTGTGCGCCACTGGCACGCATGAAGACAAACTCATAGCTCACGCCTTGCTTGCGTGCTTTCCTGCGGATACCGCTGCTCAACACACCCATGACCAGGCCCAATAACCAGGGCAGGTTCTGGGCGCGGGCGAAGGCGGGTGTCGGCGGCCCGGAGATGGAGATGAGCTGACCGCCGGGCTTGAGAATCTTCAGTGACTTGGCCAGCGCATCTGGGCCCAGGCTGTTCAGCACCACATCGTAATCCCGCAGCACGGCCTCGAAGGCTTGCTGTTTGTAGTCGATCACTACATCCGCGCCCAACGCCTTGACCCACTCGACATTGGCGGTGCTGGTGGTGGTGGCGACAAAAGCGCCCAAATGCTTGGCCAGCTGAATGGCGATACTGCCCACCCCGCCTGAGCCCGCATGAATGAACACCTTCTGGCCTTTCTTCAGCTTCGCGGTTTCCACCAGCACCTGCCACGCCGTGAGCGCGACCAGGGGCAGGGACGCGGCTTGCTCCATGCTGATGTTGTCGGGTTTGCGCGCCAGTGCGTCTTCGTGCACGGCAATCCGCTCGGCGAAGGTGCCAATACGTTGCTGGGGCGGGCGAGCGTAGACTTCGTCCCCCGGCTTGAAGCGTCGTACCGCAGCGCCGACGCTGAGCACCACGCCGGCCAGGTCGTTGCCCAGTGTCAACGGCAACGCATAGGGCAGGATCAGTTTGAATTCGCCCTTGGCGATCTTTGCATCCAGCGCATTAACGCTGCTGGCCCGCACCTGAACCAGCACGTCATGTTCACCCACAACAGGCGCGGGGGCCTCGATGAGGCGGCCGGGCTGCTTGCCGTACCGTTCGATGGAAAATGCCTTCATGGTTCAACGCTCGTTGCTTCGGTGAGAAGGGCAGGCGCGGAGCACGCCTGCTACCGGTTGATCAGGCGTTGACCAGGTAACGCTCGGCAACCTGGGACTGCTTGATCTGCGCCAGCAAGCCTTGCCGCGCAGCCTGCAACGCGTCCCAACGGGCGCCATCCTGCAACGGTGGAATGGTTACCGGCTCGCGGCGGTCGAAACCGACCAGCGCCGCGTCCACCAGATCACCCACTTCCATCACGTCCGTGAGGGTGTTGATATCAATGCCCGCACGCTCCCAGATCTCGGTACGCGTGGCAGCGGGTAGCACGGCTTGCACGTACACGCCTTTGGGCGCCAGTTCCAGGCTCATGCCCTGGGACAGGAACAGTACGAACGCCTTGGTCGCGCCGTACACCGTCATGCCAAATTCCGGGGCCAGGCCTACTACCGAGCCAATGTTGATGATCGCGCCGTTGCCGGCTGCCGCCAGGCGCGGGGCGATGGCACTGGCCAGGCGTACCAGCGCCGTGGTGTTGAGGGCGACCAACTGCGCGACGCTTTCGGTGGACTGTTCAATAAAACTGCCGGACTGCGCGGCGCCTGCATTATTGACTAGCGTGCCAATGCTGGCGTCATCGCGCAGGCGCGCTTCAACTGCGGCCAGGTCAGCGCTTTGGGTCAGGTCGGCCGGGAGGATATCAACGCTGACGGCGTGGTGCTCACGCAGCCTGGCGGCGAGCGCTTCCAGGCGCGTGATGTCACGGGCGACCAGTACGAGGTCGTGGCCGCGTGCGGCAAAGCGTTCGGCGTAGGCGGCGCCAATGCCGGTCGAAGCGCCAGTGATCAGAACGGTAGTGGAAGTGCTCATGGTGTGATGCTCTGTGAGTGCGAGGAGGTTTTATGATGTCGATCATAATCAAAGCTGTCAACGGTTTTGATTATGATCGACATCATAGTAATATGCCTATCTCGCAAGCTGGCAGGACCACAGACATGAAGATCACCAAGGCGCAATCACAGAGCAATCGGGCCCATATCGTCGCGACAGCTTCGGAGCTGTTCCGCGAGCGGGGTTTCGATGGGGTGGGCGTGGCCGAGTTGATGGCTGCGGCCGGTTTTACCCAAGGCGGCTTTTACAAGCACTTCGGTTCCAAGGCGGACCTGATGGCGGAAGCAGCCGCCAACAGCCTGGCGCAGTCACTGGCCGACAGCGCGGAGATGGAGGTGGAGCAGTTTTTCGAGGTTTACCTGTCCAGGCAGCACCGCGACCATCGCGGCGGCGGATGCACATTGGCGGCGTTGTGTGCCGATGCCGCCCGTCAATCGGACACGCTGAAGGCGACCTTTGCCAACGGTTTGGAAAATACCCTGCAGGCCCTGGAAGCAAAGTACAACGCAGCTCATGAGACGCCACAAGAAGGCGTGCGCGCGAAAATGCTCGACAGCATGGCCCATGCCATCGGCGCAATCATGTTGTCGCGGGCGTGCCCGGATGATTCCGCACTGGCCGATGAAGTGCTTGAGGTTTGCCGCAAGGAGATTACGGCGTCAC
Source organism: Pseudomonas sp. PA-1-6B (assembly GCF_021609545.1). Classification (NCBI taxonomy): domain Bacteria; kingdom Pseudomonadati; phylum Pseudomonadota; class Gammaproteobacteria; order Pseudomonadales; family Pseudomonadaceae; genus Pseudomonas; species Pseudomonas sp. PA-1-6B. Next base: position 33,061 of record NZ_WJZM01000046.1, on the reverse strand, counting down.
TGCCGTAATCCCGTTTGCATCACCTCATGCCGTTTCGGCGACGGACACCTGCGTGGCCCCGGCCAATGCCGGCAGCACGCCGGCGCGCAGGTCGTTGCCGCTCGGCTGCTGATACAGGCTCAGCCCGAACTCCGGCAACACCGCCAATAGATAATCGAAGATATCGCCCTGGATCCGCTCGTAATCGCCCCACGCGGTGGTGCGGGTAAAGCAGTAGATCTCCAGCGGCACGCCCTGGGCGGTGGTTTGCATCTGGCGCACCATGCAGGTCATGTTCGGCTGGATGTCCGGGTGGCTTTGCAGGTATGCCAGTGCGTAGGCGCGGAAGGTGCCGAGGTTGGTCATGCGCCGACGGTTGGCCGACAGTTGCGCGCTGTGGCCCTGAGCCTCGTTCCAGGCCTTGAGTTCGGCCTGCTTGCGGCTGATATAGCCGCTGAGCAAGTGCACCTGGGTCATGCGCACTTCTTCCTCGTCGTTCAGGAAGCGTACGCCGCTGGCGTCGATGTACAGGCTGCGCTTGATACGGCGCCCACCGGAGGCCTGCATGCCACGCCAGTTCTTGAACGACTCGGACATCAGGCGCCAGGTGGGGATGGAAACGATGGTCTTGTCGAAGTTCTGCACCTTCACCGTGTGCAGGGTGATGTCCACCACATCGCCATCGGCACCCACCTGGGGCATTTCGATCCAGTCACCGACGCGCAGCATGTCGTTGCTGGTCAATTGCACACTGGCGACGAACGACAGCAGCGTGTCCTTGTACACCAACAGAATCACCGCCGACATCGCACCCAGGCCCGACAGCAGTAACAGGGGTGAGCGGTCGATCAGGGTGGCGACGATGATGATCGCGCCGAACACGAACAGCACCATTTTCGCCAGTTGCACATAGCCCTTGATCGAGCGGGTGCGTGCGTGTTCGGTGCGTGCGTAGATATCCAGCAACGCGTTGAGCAGGGCACTCATGGCCAAAACCATGAACAGAATGGTGATCGCCAGGGCGACGTTGCCGATAAACAGAATGGCGGTCTTGCTCAGGTCCGGCACCAGGTACAGGCCGAACTGGACCACCAGCGATGGCGTCATCTGCGCCAGGCGATGGAAGACTTTGTTATGCCGCAGGTCGTTCAGCCAGTGCAGGGCCGGCTGCCGGCCGAGCAATTTGACCGCGTGCAGGATGAGGTAACGGGCGACCCGTCCCACCACCAATGCCACCACCAGCAACACCAGCAAGCCGAGGCTGGAATGCAGGACCGGGTGTTCATCGAGGGCGCCCCAAACGTCTTGGACGTTGAGCCAGAGCTGTTTGATATCCATGAGTGAACCGATTCTTCTGTAAGACAACACGGGGCGATTAGAGCATTTAAGTGCAACAAAGTTGACGCTCTGGACAAAATCGCTGACAAAAAAGCAGCTGATTAGCCCCGTTCGCGTAAAGAAACTCGGTTTGGGCGCCCGAAACCGGTAACCTATGCAGCTGATATTTTGTATTTCTTCGAGGTAGCACCCGTGTTTTCCCAATTCGCCCTGCACGAACGCCTGCTTAAAGCCGTGGCCGAGCTTAAATTTGTCGAGCCTACGCCTGTGCAAGCAGCGGCCATCCCGCTCGCGCTGCAAGGGCGTGACCTGCGGGTGACGGCGCAAACCGGCAGCGGCAAGACCGCCGCTTTCGTCCTTCCGGTACTTAACCGCCTGATCGGCCCGGCCAAAGTGCGCGTCAGCATCAAGACCCTGATCCTGCTGCCGACCCGCGAGCTGGCCCAGCAGACCCTGAAGGAAGTCGAGCGCTTCTCGCAGTTCACCTTCATCAAGTCCGGCATCATTACCGGTGGCGAAGACTTCAAGGTCCAGGCCGCGATGCTGCGCAAGGTACCGGACATCCTGATCGGTACCCCAGGGCGCATGATCGAGCAGCTCAACGCTGGCAACCTCGACCTCAAGGAAGTCGAAGTGCTGGTGCTCGACGAAGCCGACCGCATGCTCGACATGGGCTTTGCCGATGATGTGCAACGTTTGGTCGGTGAGTGCGTCAACCGCCAGCAGACCATGCTGTTCTCCGCCACCACCGGTGGTTCGACCCTGCGCGATATGGTCGCCAAGGTGCTGAACAACCCTGAGCACTTGCAGGTCAACAACGTCAGCGACCTGAACGCCACCACGCGCCAGCAGATCGTCACCGCTGACCATAACGTGCACAAAGAACAGATCCTGAACTGGTTGTTGGCCAACGAGACCTACCAGAAGGCCATCGTGTTCACCAACACCCGTGCCGCCGCCGACCGTATCTACGGGCGCCTGGTTGCGCAGGAATACAAGGCGTTCGTGCTGCACGGCGAGAAAGACCAGAAGGACCGCAAGCTGGCCATCGACCGTCTCAAGGCGGGCGGCGTGAAGATCCTGGTGGCCACCGACGTGGCCGCACGCGGCCTCGACGTCGACGGCCTGGACCTGGTGATCAACTTCGACATGCCCCGCAGCGGCGACGAATACGTGCACCGTATCGGCCGTACCGGACGGGCCGGCAATGATGGCCTGGCCATTTCGCTGATCTGCCACGGCGACTGGAACCTGATGTCGAGCATCGAACGCTACCTGAAGCAGTCGTTCGAGCGCCGCACCATCAAGGAAGTCAAAGGCACGTACACCGGGCCGAAGAAGGTCAAGGCGTCGGGCAAGGCCGTTGGCGTGAAGAAGAAAAAGACCGACGCCAAGGGCGACAAGAAGAAAACCGGCGCCAAGTCGCCGACCAAGCGCAAGATCGCCAACCGGCCGAAGACCGACAACCTGTCGCTCGTCAGCAAGGACGGCATGGCGCCGCTCAAGCGCCGCAAGCCAGAAGCTCCGGCTGCCGAATAAGCAGGTGGGCCTAAAAAAACCGGACGATGTCCGGTTTTTTTTCGCCATCAGTTTTTAGTCTTGGCGGCCGCTTCCTTGAGCTCCTTGAGCCGTGCATCGATCAACTGGCACTTGTCAGGAAACTCGGCGCTTTCGGTATCCAAGTCCATCTTCTGCAGCTGGTCATTCATCTCCTTGGCCTTGGTCGGGTCCTGCTCTGTGAGCTTGGTCACTTCCTTGGCCAGCTCCTCCCGCTTGGCCGTGGCCTCCTCAGGCGTGCAGGCCCAGGCGGGCAGGGCGCTCAGCAGCGTGGCGGCGAGGGTCAGCTTCATCAAGGTTTTCATGGTCGGACTTCCTTGGCAGTGATGTGCAGTTGAGGCGGCGAACCTCTGGAAAGTTCAGAGAAATGACGCCCGTCCGTTCGGTTGAACGGCCAGTGCCGGAGCGTGTCACTCCCTTAGACGGGCTAACTCCATCGGCCTGCAGGAGGAATCAGGATGACGACTTACAATTGGGATCTGATCGAACGTCTGCTGCATGAAGTGCAGAACGGCGAGGGCAGCTTTGCCCCGCGCAAATACGCCGAACAGGAAGCCGCCGAGAAGGCGACGGCCGGCGAGGACACTGGCAACCTGGACGCATTGAAGAAGACCGCTGCCGATTACGAGGCGCTGCTGTTCAAGCGTGGCTTTATTGAGTCGCGGCCTGAAGAAGAGGGCGGCAATGGTGAGAATTTCATTCTGACGGCGCTGGGTGCGCAATTGCTGGCGCTGATCGACAGTTCGATTCCGGGCAATGATCATCCACGTCAGGTGTTGGATGAGCAGGAGGACGCGCTTGATCCGGCAACGTTCGCTGAAGTGGCCTCAAAAGCCCAGATCGCCTGATCTTCTTATGCCCCGGCGCCCCCGAGGGAGCCGGGTGAACCTGTCGAATCGGTAATCTGCCGCTAAGGTTGCTGACAGCCGGCGACGCCTAATCTGCAGCCATTCAACTCACGGACTTGAATCGGCATGCACTCCACAACCTCCAGACGCACATTCGTCAAAGGCCTGGCCGCAGGCGGCCTGCTGGGTGGGCTCGGGCTTTGGCGCCCCCCTGTGTGGGCACTGACCAGCCCCGGCCAGCCCACGGTGCTCGCCGGCAGCGAATTTGACCTGTTTATTGACCAGACTCCCGTCAACCTGACCGGCCGTGCGCGCACCGCGTTGACCGTCAACGGCAGCCTGCCCGGCCCGCTGTTACGCTGGCGCGAAGGCGACACCGTGACCCTGCGCGTGAAAAACCGCCTTGACGAGCCCACCTCGATCCACTGGCACGGCATCCTGCTGCCATCGACCATGGACGGCGTGCCCGGCCTGAGCTTCAAGGGCATCGAACCGGGTGGCCTTTACGTTTACCAGTTCAAGGTCAAGCAGCACGGCACCTACTGGTACCACAGCCATTCCGGACTTCAGGAGCAGCAGGGCGTGTATGGCCCGCTGGTCATCGACCCCAAGGAACCCGAGCCGTATACCTACCAGCGCGATTACGTGGTGATGCTGTCGGACTGGACCGACGAAGACCCCGTCGCCCTGATGAAAACCCTCAAGAAGCAGTCCGATTACTACAACCTGCACAAACCCACACTGGGCGATTTTATTCAGGATGTGGGCAAGCAGGGCTGGTCGGCCACGGCTGCCGACCGGCTGATGTGGGCACAAATGAAGATGAACCCCACCGACCTTGCGGACGTCAGCGGCGAGACCTACACCTACTTGCTCAACGGCCAGCCGCCGGGGCAGAACTGGACCGGAGTGTTCAAGGCGGGGGAAACGATTCGCCTGCGTTTTATCAATGGCTCGGCGATGACCTATTTTGATGTGCGCATTCCAGGGTTGAAGATGACTGTCATCGCCGCGGATGGTCAGCCGGTAAAGCCGGTAAGCGTCGACGAGTTCCGTATCGCCGTGGCGGAAACCTACGATGTGCTGGTCGAGCCTGTGGCAGAGGCCTATACCCTGTTTGCCCAGTCCATGGACCGCACAGGCTATGCCCGTGGCACCCTCGCCCGGCAGATGGGTGCGACCGCCTCAGTACCGCCGCTTGATCCGCGCCCGTGGCTGACCATGGAGGACATGGGTATGGGCGGCATGGACCACGGTGCCATGGCCGATATGCCGGGCATGGAAGGCATGGACCACGGTGCCATGGCCGATATGTCGGGCATGGAAGGCATGGATCACAGCGCCATGGGCGCGATGGCGATGCAGAAACACCCCGCCAGCGAGCAGAACAGCCCGCTGGTAGACATGCAGGCGATGAGCCCGGTGCCCAAGCTGGACGACCCTGGAATCGGCCTGCGCAACAACGGCCGCCGCGTGCTCACCTATGCCGACCTGCGCAGTACCTTCGAAGACCCCGATGGCCGCGACCCCTCGCGCACGCTTGAATTGCACCTCACCGGGCATATGGAGAAGTTCGCCTGGTCGTTCAATGGCGTGAAGTTTTCCGATGCCGAGCCCTTGCAACTGACTTATGGCGAGCGCGTGCGGGTGGTGCTGGTCAACGACACCATGATGGCCCACCCGATTCACCTGCATGGCTTATGGAGCGACTTGGAGGACGAAAACGGCCAGTTCCTGGTGCGCAAACACACCATCGACATGCCACCGGGCTCCCGTCGCAGTTACCGCGTCACCGCCGATGCCTTGGGGCGATGGGCCTATCACTGCCACCTGCTGTACCACATGGAAATGGGCATGTTCCGCGAGGTGCGCGTGCATGAATAAGGAAGCGAGCATGAACCGTTGCGTCTCGTCCCTTTGCATCGCTTTCGCCACGCTGGGGTTCGCCCCATGGGCGTTGGCGGCCGAGGATGAATTTCAGGGCATGAGCCCGGCGACGCCAGCGTTGACGCAAAGCCGTACGCCGATTCCGGCGCTGACCGACGCAGACCGCGCAGCGGTCTACAACGCGCCGGGAGGGCATCAGGTACATGACAGCGGCGTCAACTCGATGCTGCTGGTCAACCAGTTGGAATGGCAGGGCGGCGACGGCAACGCGCAGAGTTGGGACATCAAGGGTTGGGTCGGCGGTGACATCGACCGGTTGTGGCTACGCAGTGAAGGCGAACGCAGCGCCGGCCGCACTGAAAGTGCCGAAGCCCAAGCGTTATGGGGGCACGCAATCAGCCCTTGGTGGGATGTGGTCGGCGGCGTGCGCCAGGACTTCAAGCCCGGTGCCAGCCAGAGCTGGGCGGCCTTTGGCCTACAAGGCATGGCGCTCTACAACTTCGAGGCCGAAGCCACGTTGTTTGTCGGCGAATCGGGGCATACCGCCGCACGCCTTGAGGGTGACTACGACATTCTGCTCACCAATCGCCTGATCCTGCAGCCCACCGCAGAACTCAATTTTTACGCGCAGAACGATCCGCAACGCGGCGTTGGTTCGGGCTTGGCGGAAAGTGAGCTGGGCTTGCGTCTGCGCTACGAAGTTCGCCGCGAGTTTGCGCCTTATGTCGGGCTCAGTTGGAACCGCACTTATGGCCAGACCGCGCAATACGCACGGGACGAAGACGAAGACATCAATCAACTGCGCTGGGTGGTCGGCGTGCGCTTGTGGTTCTGACGGGTTTCCCTTTTTATTATTCGCCGCCTGGCGCGGCCTGGAGTCTTGCATGTCTATGTTGAAAACCACGCTGCTGGGTGCTGCGTTGTGGGTAGGTTTAAGTCTTAGCCTGCCCGCTTCGGCCCACCCCAAGCTGCTGTCATCCATTCCGGCGGCAGGCGCACAGGGCGCCGCTCCCTCCGTGATTGAATTGCATTTCTCAGAAAACCTGCTGACCCAGTTTTCCGGGGCCAAGTTGATCATGACCGACATGCCGGGCATGCCCAATTCGCCGATGCCGGTGAAGGCCAGCGTGTCGGCGAGCAGCGACCCCAAGGTGATGTTGATCAAGCCGGCCTCCGCACTCACCACTGGCAGCTATCGGGTGGATTGGCGTGCCGTGTCGTCCGATACGCATCCGATCACCGGTAATGTGGTGTTCCGCGTGCAGCCATGAGTGAGCTGATCCCCATCGTATTGCGCTTCGCGCTCTATCTCGACCTGATGGTGCTATTTGGGCTGGGGCTGTTTGGCCTTTATGGCCTGCGCGCAGAGCAACGCGGGCGGCTCAATCTCAGGGCCTGGATGGGATTGACGGGCGGCTTGGGGCTGGCGTTTTCGGTGGCGTCGCTATTGATTATGACCCAAGCCATGAGCGGCGCCACGGATTGGCAGACGCTGTGGCCGCACCTGCAAATGATGCTGTGGCAGACCGACCTGGGGTTGACGTGGTGGGTGCGTATCGCGGCGTTGATTGTTGCGGCACTGAGTCCGCACCTGGCGCTGGCCACGCTGTCGGCTGGCGTGGCGTTGGTCACCCTGGTGTGGACAGGGCACGGCGTGATGCACGAAGGTGCGCAAGGTGTGTGGCATATCGTCAGCGACAGTGCACACCTGTTGGCAGCGGCGGGTTGGGTGGGGGCGTTGGCGGCATTTGGTTTGTTGTTGATGCCTGCGCCGTTGCCACATGATGATCGGGTCCAGGTTCTGGCCAGAGCATTGGCAGGCTTTGAGCGCATTGGCGCGGGATTTGTCCTGGTGCTGATCGGCACTGGCGTTGCCAATTACCTGTTTGTTGTCGGGCCGAATCTGGGGGGCATCAACGGCGGAGTCTACGCGGTGCTGCTATGCCTGAAGCTGGGGTTGTTCGGCCTGATGCTGGCCTTGGCGGCGCTCAATCGCTTTCACCTAACGCCGCTTCTGCAACGATCCATCGCGTCGGGCGACTATAACGTGGCGATCCGTGCGTTACGGCGCAGCATGGCCCTGGAGTTTGGCGCTGTGGTGCTCATCCTTGGCCTGGTGGCCTGGCTGGGCACCTTGGCGCCTGACTAAGACTGTGCGCTTTTCAGGCATTTGAGCGCCTGGAAGTCGCTGCGGACTTTGTCGATTTTCTGGGTGAGTTTCAGGCGCTGCGCTGGGGAGCTTTGGGCCATCACATCAATGAGCAAGCTGCGCGCGGCGGCTTCGGTCTGTGCGTAGGCGGCGCGGTATTGTGGGGTCCACAGGCTTTCGCGATCGACCAGCAGTTGTTGGATTTTCTGTGGGAAATCGGCACTGTGGCGCTGTTGCAGCGCCTCGATAAATTGCGTCTGCCAATGGGCGCGGTTGCCGATCCATGCCTGGTTTTGTGCGCCCAACTCGGCGGACCAGGCCGTCACGCGATTTTGCTGGCCCGGACTCAATGGGCCGATCCAGGCGTCCAGGCGCTTGCTCATGCGCTGGGCGCGTTCCTTGATCTGCTGGGCCAGCGGCGGCTTGAGGTATTCGTCCTGGCGTTTACGCAGGTCCTTGGCCAGGGCGTCGCTCATGTCCTTGACCTGCTGATCGTCCAGGCCTTGCAGCAATTGCACGGCTGAGGGCGTGATTTCCCGCGCAATCTCGGCAATTGCCTGTTTGGCTTCGACTGTACGGGTTTGCAACGCGGCGTCGGTGACCTGGTTGCTGTCGACCATCTGTTGCAGGCGGTCGAGCCAGTCCAGGTAGCCAGGCAATTGCGTGGTGCAGTGCCAGGCCAGGTGTTCCTTGAGGGTGTCGTTGAACCAGCTTTTTTGCCCGGCATTCATGTCCAGGTAGTCGTTGAGGGTCCAGGGGATGATCACGTCGAGGTTACGGTAGGCCAGGCCCACGCGATTGCAGCCGGCGAGCACCAGGCTCAGGGTCAGCAGTACCATCAGGAATTTGAGCCGGCGCAACATGGGCAGGTCCTTGCATGGAGGGCGTTAATGCATGTGAACCTGCGCGGGGTGCGACAGTTCAGCCCATCAATAAAACGACCGCGCGGCCTTCAAGGTCAACAGCCCGTCACATTGCGAGTTGTGTCCGGAGTAGGCCGAGCAGTCACTGCCGCTGAGGCTGGAGCCGCTGTAGATCAGGTCCAGGTCAATGCCTTTCCAGGCCCGGGAAAACTGTACCGACCAATCGCTGAAACTGCTGATGGCGCCGTTCTCTACCGAGACCGGTGTGCCCAGTTGATGGGTTGTGTACTTCATGCTGACGCCGATGCCGAAAGGCTGGGTGCCGCCCAGATCTGCAAACAGGGTGCTGTCCTGGCGGTCGGGGTCGTTACTGAAAGACACGCCAAAGCGATTGCCCAACAGGTTCAGCCCGCCGTAGAACTCCTGGCTGTCGAGGGGGCTGAGCTTGGGGTAGCTGTAGTGGATCAAGCCGACTTCATAGCCCAGGGTCTGGTCGAACGGACGCTTGAAGCCCATGTAGGAGTCGACTTCAAGGTTATTGGCCGACGACAGGCCCATGTTCGGGGAAAACTGGCCGAAATACAGGCCGCTGTCGTGGGTAAGGTCCAGGCCTCCGTGGAACGAGTCGCTGCCAGGGGCGGTCGGCTTGACCAGGCCCTGGGCCATGGTGCGGCTGGGGGTTGTACCTAATTTCAGGTCGAAGTCACCCAATTCGCGCTGGAAGATATGCGCTTCGGCCAAAGGGCTGGCGACCAGGATGCTGACCACGAAAATACAGCGTTTAAGCATGCTTCACTCCATGAAAAGCGAGGAGCAGTAACGGAAAGATTCAGGCAGATGCCCGTGCTAGACGTGTGCAAGGATACCGGCGAATGCCAGGCATTGAGGCCCGTTCGTCGATTAGCTGCGTATTGAGGGTGTCGGGAGGGGGTGGTAACTCTAGTCCTAGCGCCTCGAAGGCAAGACGCTTAGGGACCAGATGCAGTGCGCGGGTATGACTATTACTTCTTGCCCAGGCTGATCTGCTTGGACGGGCCGAAAGTCTGGCCGCTCACGCCCTTGGCAATTTGCTGGATTTCGCCGCCGGACTTGAGGAACGCAGCGATCTGGCTGTTGATCGATTCGCTGGTTTCAACGGCGGGAGCTGGCTTTGCTTTGCTGTTGGATGCTTTTACACGCATGGCGGCCACTAACCTGTAGAAAATTAACTTGGCCAGCTATCGTACAGGAAATACTTGACAATTGCTTGGCAAATATCCCTCGAGAATAAGTGCTCGCGGTTGGAAATAGCCGAAGTTCAGCGCTGAAATAAAGCGCTAACTTACTGTTTTAGCTGGAAACCCGAGGCTGGTGGACACGCTGATGGCCTGCTCAAAGTGAACCGAACGATCAGACGAGTGGGGCGATGCCACTGGAACGCCATGCCAGCCCGCGATTTTTCAGGCGTGTGCGCGTGCAGGGCCCAACTCGGGTAGAATGCCGCCCACGCAATGAGGGTATTGGAAATGGCTTTAGTCGGGCGCTACAACAGCTTGCAAGTGGTCAAGCACACTAACTTTGGTTTGTACCTCGATGGTGCGCAAGATGGCGAAATCCTCTTGCCTAATCGGTATATCCCTAAAGATATTCCCAGTGAAGATGAAGACTGGCTCAACGTTTTCATTTATCTGGACAGCGATGACAAACTTATCGCCACCACCGAAAAGCCCAAAGTTCAAGTCGGTGAATTCGCCAGTTTGAAAGTTGTGGAAGTCAACAGCATTGGCGTGTTCCTTGATTGGGGTTTGCCCAAGGATCTGCTGCTGCCTTATTCGGAAGAAAAACGCCAGATGACCGCGGGTGAATATTGCGTGGTGCACGTCTACCTCGACAAGCACACCAAGCGCATCACCGCCACCGCTCGCCTTGACCGTTACCTGGACAAGACGCCGGCGAACTATCAGGTGGGCCAGGAAGTCGACCTGCTGGTGGCCGAAGCCACTGACATGGGCTTCAAGGCGATCATCAACAACAAGCACTGGGGCTTGATCCACAAGAACGAAGTGTTCAAGTTCCTGCGCCCGGGCAAGGAAGAGAAGGGCTTTATCAAAGAGATCCGCGCCGATGGCAACATCAGCCTGAGCCTGCAGCCGGTGGGCCAGGAAGCGGCCTCCAGCCTGAACTCGAAGATCCTCGCCAAGTTGCGCGACAACAATGGCAGCCTGCCGGTCAGCGACAAAAGCGACCCGGCGGTGATCAGTAACTTGTTCGGCGTGAGCAAGGGCAACTTCAAGAAGGCCATTGGTGCGCTCTACAAGCAGGGCCAGATCGTGATTCATGCGGATCGCATTGAACTAAGCTGAGTACGCTTCGCTCTCCTGTAGGAGCGAGCTTGTTGTGGCGAGGGAGCTTGCTCCCGCTCGACTGCGTAGCAGTCGCAAGCTTTTTTGGGGGCGCTTCGCACCCCAACGCAAGCAAGCTTGCTCGCCACAACAAGCTTGCCTTCACAGTAGGGCTTGCTCATGTCCAGAAAGTCGTTGTATGCCTACCTCGGTACCTTGCTCGCCTTCCTGGTCCTCGACGGCCTTTGGCTCGGCGTGCTCATGGGGCCCACCTACAAATCCCTGCTTGGCGCGCTGATGCTTGATCAGCCACGCCTGTTGCCTGCTGTATTGTTCTATCTCCTGTATGTCCTCGGTTGCGTGGTGCTGGTTATCTTGCCCAGCGCCAGTTGGCAGCGCGCTGCGCGTTTGGGCGCCTTGCTTGGCCTGGTGGCCTACGGCACCTATGACCTGAGCAACTGGGCCACGCTTCAAGGCTGGTCCGCTGGGTTGGCGCTGATGGACATGGCGTGGGGCACGTGCCTAACCGCCATTTGCTGCACTGTTGGCCATTTGTGTGCAAATCGGCTGTGGCGGTAGAGGGCGGTTGATCAGTACTGAACCTGCTAATAACAACCCGGTACCGGCAGCGACCAACGCCGGTTGCAGGCCGCCACTGAGGTGGCTGCTGACCGACGCCAATAGTGGCCCGCTCAATTGGCCGACGGCGAAGCTGGCGGTCAGCAGCCCCGTGCTGCGTTGGTAGCCATGGGGTGCGACCTCCCTTAATCGCGCCATCACCAACTGCATGCAGGCCAAAAATGGCGCACCGCACAGCAACACGCCCAGCGCCAAGCCCCAGCCATTGCCCAGCAGGCAGGCAAATACCCCGGCCGCTTGCAGCCATAAAGTCGCCATCAGCCAGCGACGGGTGGTGTTCGGGTGCTTGCGGCGCAGGCTGGCCACCCCCACTCCCAGCGCGGCCGCCAGGCCAAAGCAGGGCCAGAACAGATCGGCCTGCCAGGCCCCGTTGAATTGAGCGCTGGCCATCTGCGACAGAAAAGTCGCCGGGATGATGTAGCCCAGGCCGTACAGGAAATAAATCCAGCACAGGTGCGCGATGCTGCCGTTGCTCCCCGCGCTGGAGACCTGGGTAACAGTGACGGCCGGCTTGGGTAAAAACGGCAGGATCGCCAGCAGCATCACCAGCGCCACCGTCCCGTAGATCAACCACAGCGCGGCAGAGCTTTGCCCTAATAGGTTCGACACCAGCGCCAGCAGCCCCGTCAGCACAATCCCCAACCCCGGCCCAGCAAACACCAGCGCCCCCAGGCGCGGGCGGCCGGCGGCAATCGCCAGTGGCTGGCTCAGGCTGGTAATCATCACCAGAGCCCACGCACTGGCGACCCCGGTGCCGAAACGCAGTAACAAATGCGGCCAGAACCCGTTAGCCCAGTAGGACGCCAGGGTCAGCAATACGCACAACCACAGCCCGCCGTAGAGGCGCCCGCGCACATGCTGATGGCTACGGGCAAAGATCGAGTCCACCGCGCCGACAAAATAGCCCAGGTAATTGGCGGCTGCGATCAGGCCGGCGCCGGTCAGGTCGATCTGACCTTCACTGAGCAAATGCGGCATTTGCGGAGTCAGGGCGAAGCGGCCAATACCCATGGCCATCATCAGGGCGACGAAGCTGGCGAGTAAACGAATCAGCGGGGACATGTTCAGGTTTCCTGCAAAGAAGCGAATGCCTTGCAAGTTAAGACGGATTGACTTTCTGTAAAATTGAATAATAGTGAGTAACTTGTTCAGTTTTGGAGAAAGTAATGGAGTTCAGTCAATTGCGCATTTTCCAGGCCGTGGCGGAAGAGGGCTCCATCACCCGCGCCGCTGAGCGCCTGCACCGCGTTCCCTCGAATCTGTCGACCCGGCTTAAACAAATGGAAGAGCAACTGGGTGTCGATCTGTTCGTGCGCGAGCGCCAGCGTTTGCAGCTTTCTCCGGCAGGCAAGGTACTGCTGGACTACAGCACCCGCCTGCTGGCGCTGCACGATGAAGCCCACGGCGCCGTACAAGGCGGGCAACCGGCCGGTGATTTCGTATTGGGCAGCATGTACAGCACCGCCGCGGTTCATTTGCCCAAGCTGCTGGCGCGCTATCACAAGACTTACCCCATGGTGAATCTGCAGGTGCAGTCGGCGCCCAGCGGGGAGTTGCTGGAAGGGCTGATTACCGGGCGCCTGGACGCAGCCTTCGTCGACGGCCCGCTGACCATCGCCACCCTGGATGGTGTACCGCTGTGCGAAGAGCGCCTGGTGCTGATTTGCGAGGCCGATCATCCGCCGGTGCGTGGCCCCCAGGATGTGGCGGGCCGTGCGGTGTTCACGTTCCGGCGCAGTTGCGCCTACCGTACGCGCCTGGAAACCTGGTTTTCCCATGAGCGTGTGGCGATGGGGCGGGCGATCGAGATCGAGTCCTACCAAGGCATGCTCGCCTGCGTGATCGCGGGTTCCGGCGTGGCGTTGATGTCTGAGTCCATGCTCGACAGCCTGCCCGGCAAGGACAGCGTGTCCGTTCATCCGCTGACTGGGCCTTTTGCCACTGCGACCACCTGGCTGATGTGGCGAAAAGGCATGCTCGGCGCTAACCTCAATGCATGGATAGACCTGCAGCAAGACGGCAACCCGCGATGCGTGCAAGACACACGCGCCATTGCTTGAACGATCCGTCAGGATTCGGATCAATTCAGTAATAGTTCGTTGTGGTTTCCTTCAAGCATTACCTAGGACTTAGGGCTACTATCACTGTAGGAAACGGCGACAGAACTCCCGCCGGCCAGCACTACCCTCAAAGGGGGCAATCATGAAAGAGAAAATCCAAAACTGGCTCCACGACCTCGGCGTTGCATTGGGCTTGATCGAGCCTCCGCTGCAACCGGTGCCGATTCGCACGGATGACGAGCAACGTCGGCCACGTCGCCGCTAATCACGCGGTCCAGAAAATGTGGGAGCGGCGGTGCGACGATTCGACTTGCTCGCTCCCACAGTTGTTTTGTACCAGGCGAAAAAAAACGGGCGCGACCTCCGACGTCGCGCCCGCTGAAGAAAATATCCCCGCCTTTGTTATAGCTCAAACCACCGCAGCCGCCACCTTTGTCGGCCGACGCGACAGCAGGCTCACCAGCACAAAGCTCACCAGCGCCACCGCCAGGCTGTAGTAGATCGGCGTGTTTGCATCCAACCCATCCTTGAACATAAACACCAGCGCGGTCACAAAGCCCAGGCTCATGGACGTGATTGCGCCCGAGGTGGTCGCGCGCTTCCAGAAGATCGCGCCGATCAAGGGCACCAACATACCGCCCACCAACAGGTTATAGGCCAGGGTCAGGGCGCTGATCACATCGTTGACCACCAAGGCGATACCCAGCACGGCAACGCCGGTCAACAGGGTAAACAGGCGGTTGATACGCAGGCTCGACGCCTTGCCGCCGCGCAGGCGGGGCAGCAGGTCTTCGGTCAATACGGTGGAGGCGGCGAGCAGGCCGGCGCTGGCGGTGGACATCATGGCGGCCAGCGCGGCGGCGATGACCAGGCCGCGAATGCCGTCCGGCAGCGAAGCTTTGACGATCGCGGCGAAGGCATTGTTGACGTTGTCCAGGTCCGGGATCAGCACATGGGCAGCCATGCCGATCAGCGCACAGGCCAGGCCGTACAGGATGCAATAGAAGCCGGCAAAAGTGCCTGCGTACTGGGCGACCTTTTCGTCACGGGCGGTGAAGACCCGTTGCCAGATATCCTGGCCGATCAGGATGCCGAAGAAGTAGATCATGAAGTAGGTGATGATCGTGTCCCAGCCGATCGCGGTGAAGCTGAAGTTTGACGCTGGTAGCTTGGCCACCAGTTCATCCCAGCCGCCGACGCGGTACAGGCAGATCGGCAACAGGATGAACATCAGGCCGACGGTCTTGATCACGAATTGCACAATATCGGTGAGGGTCAGCGACCACATGCCACCGATGGTCGAATACACCACCACCACGCCGCCGCCCACCAGTACCGACATCCAGAACGGCAGGTCGAACAGCACTTGCAGCACGGTGCCGATGGCCAGGATCGAGGTCACGCCGATCATCAGCGCATAGGCCAGCATGATCACCGCGCTGGCCTGGCGGGCCATCGGGTTGTAGCGTTTTTCCAGGACCTGGGTGACGGTGAAAATTTTCAGCTTCAACAGGGGCTTGGCCAGGAACAGGTTCAGGGCAATGATGCCCGCGCCCAGCGCGGCGCACAGCCAGAAGCCCGAAATACCATGCACATACCCCAGACGCACGGTGCCGACGGTGGACGCACCGCCCAGCACCGTGGCGGCCATGGTGCCCATGTACAGCGATGGGCCGAGGTTGCGGCCGGCGACCAGGTAGTCTTCGTGAGTCTTGGCACGACGCATGCCGTAGTAGCCGAGCACCAGCATGCCGGCGGCGTAGATGAGTACGACGAATAAATCCAAAGCCATGACGGCGGTTCTCCGATTATATTTTTTATGGGCGATCAGGCGGCAGCTGGCTCGGTAAACACGCGAGCGAAAGTCAGGTACATCGTTGTCGGGGATCTGTGCGACCCCCCTTGGTTATGAGTGTGAAGACGCGGTTTTTATTGTTCTCAGCGCGTTCGCCTTATCAGCGATGCGCGACGCCAGGCAATACGCAGAGCATTTCGTACAGCAAGTTGGCGCCCAGCAACGAGGTATTGCCGGTGGTGTCGTAAGGCGGCGAAACTTCTACCAGGTCGCAACCAATCAGATCGAGGCCCTGGCAGCCGCGGATGATTTCGATGGCCTGGATGGTGGTCAGCCCGCCGATTTCCGGGGTGCCGGTGCCGGGCGCCCAGGCGGGGTCGATGCCGTCGATGTCGAAGCTCAGGTACACCGGGCCACCGCCGACTTTTTCTCGCACTTCGGCCATCAGCGGCGCCAGGGAGTGATGCCAGCATTCTTCGGCCTGGACCACACGGAAGCCTTGCTTGCGGCTCCAGTTGAAGTCTTCGGCGGTATACCCCTGGGCGCGCAGGCCGATCTGCACCACGCGGTCGCAATCAAGCAAGCCTTCTTCCACGGCGCGGCGGAAGGTGGTGCCGTGGGCAATTTTCTCGCCGAACATATGGTCGTTGACGTCGGCGTGGGCATCAATGTGCACCAGCCCGACCTTGCCGTGTTTCTTGTGGATAGCCCGCAGGATCGGCAGGGTGATGGTGTGGTCGCCACCCAGGGTCAGGGGGATGACGTCGTGCTCGAGGATCTCGTCGTAGGCCTCTTCGATGATGCGCACCGCGTCGAGCAGGTTAAAGGTATTGATCGCCACGTCGCCGATATCGGCCACCGACAGTGAGTCGAACGGTGCGGCGCCGGTGGCCATGTTGTAGGGACGGATCATCACCGACTCGGCGCGGATTTCCCGTGGGCCGAAGCGCGTACCGGCGCGCAGCGAGGTGCCGATATCCAGAGGCACGCCGACGAAGGCGGCGTCCAGGCCCTTGGCGGTTTGCAGGTGGGGCAGACGCATCATGGTGGCGATGCCGGCGAAGCGCGGCATTTCGTTGCCGCCCAGTGGTTGGTGGAAAATCTTGTCCACGGGATTGCCTCATCGTTGTTTTGTTTATTGATGGCCGATTCTGCGAAAAGCCTGGCTTAGGAAGAATCGGCAGAGGCAAATACTTAGTTCAGATTTTTCTAAACTAAAGCCTGGGGTAAACTCCATTCAAATGTGGGAGCAGGCAAGCCAGCTCCCACAATTTTAGTGTGTCCCCTGGAGCCCCCATGGCCAACGCCTTGCCCGACCTGAAACTCTTGCGCATCTTCGTCAGCGTCGTGCGCCACCAAGGGTTTGCCAACGCCCAGCACGAGCTCAACCTGTCGACGTCGGCCATCAGCACCTACATGAGCCAACTCGAGTCAGCCTTGGGCCTGGTGCTGTGCCATCGTGGCCGTGGCGGCTTCAGCCTGACCAGCAAGGGCGAGCTGTTTCATCAGGAAACCCTGCGCCTGTTGGGCGAACTCGAAGGTTTCGAGCAATACGCCGCCGCGTTGAAAGGCGAGTTGCGCGGCACCCTCAAGCTCGGAGTGCTCGACTCCACCGTCAGCGACAAGGCCTTGCCGTTCGCCGAAGTGATTGGCGCCTACAGCCTGGAGCACCCGGCAGTGCATTTGCACCTGTCGGTGATGAGCCCCTACGAATTGCAACTGGGGGTGCAGGACAACCGCCTTGACCTGGCCATCGGTGCGTTTTCCAACCGCATGAGCGGGCTGGTCTACATGCCGCTGTACCGCGAACAGCACTGGTTGTATTGCAGCACCCGGCACCCATTGTTCAACGAGCGGCGCATCCCGGAACAAGTGATCACCCAGCAACGCATGGTCGGGCGAGGTTACTGGAGCCAGGCCGAGCTGGCGCGCCACGGCTTCAAGCACAGCGCTGCCACGGTGGAAAGTATGGAGGCGCAACTGATTCTGGTGCTGTCGGGCGCTTATATTGGCTACCTGCCCGAACACTACGCCCAGGCCTGGGCTGACAAGGGCGACCTGCGCGTTTTGCTGCCGGCCACCTTCGGCTACCAGGCGCCGTTTTCGATGATCATGCGCCGTGGTCGTAGCCGCGAGCCCCTGATCCAGACCTTCCGCGATTTGCTCAAGACCCAGCTCAACCAGGCCTGAACACACCATGTCCCGACCCCATTGCCCGCGCTGCCTGCGCCCGACCACGCACTGCCTCTGTGCGCTGATCCCCCACCTCGACAGCCGCACCCGCGTGTTGCTGTTGCAGCACCCGAGCGAGGTCGGCCATGCACTCAATACTGCGCGGTTGGCGGCGCTGGGCCTGAACAACGCGCAGTTGGTGGTGGGGGAGGTGTTTGATGACCTGGCGACGCTATTGAACCCGCCTGGCTATCGGGCACGCCTATTGTTTCCGGCGGATGACGCCGAGCCGCTGCACGCCTACGCACCTGACGATCAGCCAATGCTGTTGGTGGTTCCCGATGGCACCTGGCGCAAGGCGCGCAAACTGTTGCACCTCAACCCCTTGCTGGCGGCGTTGCCCCGGGTGACATTGGCCGAAGGTGGCGTTTCCCGCTATCGCTTGCGCAAGGCGCCGGGGCCTGGCGCCTTGTCGACGGTCGAAGCGATCACGCAAGCGTTGCAGGTATTGGAAGCGCCGACGTCGTTTGAGCCACTGCTCAAACCCTTTGAAGCGCTGATCGAAGGGCAGATTGCTGCGATGGGCGATGAAGTATTCCAGCGCAACCATGGCGACCCGACATAAACCCGGCTTATGCCTTTAAGCCATAAGCACCACACTTTGCGTGATATGGCCCGCCGGCCTTTCCCGGTATGATGTGCGCCCCGCAGTCTGGATTGCGAATACGCCATGACCTTGCAGTACCCAACAATCGCCGATTGTGTCGGCAACACGCCCCTGGTCCGCTTGCAACGCATGGCGGGTGAAACCAGCAATATCCTGTTGCTCAAACTCGAGGGCAACAACCCGGCCGGCTCGGTCAAAGACCGCCCGGCGCTGTCGATGATCGCCCGTGCCGAGTTGCGTGGGCAGATCAAACCCGGCGACACCCTGATCGAAGCCACCTCGGGTAACACCGGGATCGCCTTGGCCATGGCCGCGGCGATCAAGGGTTACAAGATGGTGCTGATCATGCCCGACAACGGCAGCGCCGAGCGCAAGGCGGCGATGACCGCCTATGGCGCCCAGCTGATCCTGGTGACCCAGGAAGAAGGCATGGAAGGCGCCCGCGATCTTGCCGAGCGCATGGCCGCCGAAGGCCGTGGCGTGGTGCTCGATCAGTTCGCCAACGGCGACAACCCCGAGGCGCACTACACCAGCACCGGCCCGGAGATCTGGCGCCAGACCCAGGGCACCATCACTCACTTCGTCAGCTCCATGGGCACCACCGGTACCATCATGGGCAACTCGCGCTACCTCAAGGAGCAGAACCCGGCGATCCAGATCGTCGGCCTGCAACCGATGGAAGGCGCGGCCATCCCGGGTATTCGTCGTTGGCCCGAAGAGTATTTGCCGAAGATCTACAACGCGACGCGGGTAGACCGCATCATCGACATGGCCCAGCGCGAAGCCGAAGACACCACGCGCCGTCTGGCCCGTGAAGAAGGCATCTTCTGCGGCGTGTCCTCCGGTGGCGCCGTGGCCGGTATGTTGCGCTTGTCCAAAGAAGTGGAAAACGCGGTGATCGTCGCGATCATCTGTGACCGAGGCGACCGTTACCTGTCGACCGGCATTTTCGACGAACCCAACTGATGGCCAAGCACGAGAGAGGCCTGCGCTTTCAGCCGACGGGCGGCAGCCGGGCCCCACAGATACCCGTGGGCAAGAAACAGCGCCTGACCATCGAGCGCCTGGCCAATGACGGCCGGGGCATCGCGTTCTTTGAAGGCCGCACCTGGTTTGTGAATGGTGCGTTGGCCGGCGAAGAGGTGGAAGCACGGGTGTTGGGCGCCCATGGCAAAGTGGTCGAGGCGCGCACCGAGCGGGTGTTCCAGGCCAGCGAGTTGCGTCGCCCGGCACCCTGCGCCCATGTTGGCCGCTGCGGCGGTTGCAGCGTGCAGCACCTGCCCCATGAAGAACAACTTGCCCTGAAACAGCGCATGCTTGCCGAGCAATTGTCCCGGGTGGCCGGCGTCGAGCCGCAGGAGTGGGCAGCGCCGTTGAGCGGGCCGGAGTTCGGTTATCGGCGCCGTGCCCGCGTGGCCGTACGTTGGGACGCCAAGGCGAAGAAACTCGAAGTGGGTTTTCGCGCCGTGGCCAGTCAGGACATCGTCGCTATCGATGATTGCCCGGTGCTGGTACAGGCCTTGCAACCGATCATGCAGCGTTTGCCAACGATGCTGCGTCGCTTGAGCAAACCGCAGGCGTTGGGGCATGTCGAGTTGTTCAGCGGTTCGTCCATCGCCGTGTTGCTGCGGCATATGGCGCCGTTGTCCGAGGCTGACCTGCAGATCCTCAAGGAATTCTGCACCTTCCATGACGCCCAATTGTGGCTGCACGGGGAAGGGCAGCCGGAGCCCGTCGAGCCGGGTCAGGCCCTGGGCTTCCGTTTGGAGGCGTGGGATCTGGAGCTGGCGTACCGGCCGGGCGACTTTGTGCAGGTCAACGCCGTGGTCAACCAGGCGATGGTCGCCCAAGCGCTGCAATGGCTGGCGCCACAAGCCGACGAACGGGTACTGGACCTGTTTTGCGGCCTGGGCAACTTTGCCCTGCCACTGGCTCGCCACGTACGCGAAGTGGTGGCGGTGGAGGGCGTACAGGCCATGGTGGACCGTGCGGCCCTCAATGCCGTCAGCAACCATTTGCATAACGTACAGTTTTTTCAGGCCGATTTGTCCCAGCCTTTGACCGACGCAGAATGGGCCAAACAGGGCTTTTCTGCGGTACTCTTGGACCCACCCCGCGATGGTGCCCTGGAGGTTGTGCGCAAACTTGCAGCCTTGGGGGCCAAGCGCCTGGTGTATGTGTCCTGCAACCCAGCCACGCTGGCGCGGGACACGGTTGAGTTGGTCAAGCAAGGCTACCGGCTAAAGCGTGCCGGGATCCTCGACATGTTTCCGCAGACCGCGCATGTCGAGGCCATGGCGTTATTTGAAGCGGGCTAGGATGCCCGTTTAATCCGACTGGCCTGCGTTCTCCAGGGCCTGAACACTGCCACGGAGCTCGCAGTAAAAGTCGGCGATGATTTTGGCGCATCGAAGGTGCGTCGTAGGGAAGGTAAGCAAGATGGTACAGGTGAGAGCACACCAGCCGATCAACACCGACGGCAGTATCAATCTCGAGGCATGGCTGGATCATGCCGTCAGTGTCGACCCGGCACTGGACCGTGAAGCCTTGAAAGCAGCCTGCGAGTTCGCTCGTGAGTCTGAACAGCAAGACAATGCGGCCAAGAACCTGTGGGCCGAAGGCACTTCAAGTTTTCGCACTGGCCTGGAAATCGCCGAGATCCTCGCCGATCTCAAGCTGGACCAGGATTCGCTGATCGCCGCCGTGCTCTATCGCGGCGTGCGCGAAGGGCATATTCCGTTGGCCACCGTTGGCCAGCGTTTCGGTTCGGTGGTGGCCAAGCTGATCGACGGCGTGCTGCGCATGGCCGCCATCAGTGCCAGCCTCAGCCCGCGTCAGTCCATGGTGCTGGGCACCCAGGGCCAGGTAGAAAACCTGCGCAAAATGCTGGTAGCGATGGTCGACGATGTGCGCGTCGCCCTGATCAAGCTGGCCGAGCGTACCTGCGCGATCCGTGCGGTGAAGACCGCCGATGACGAAAAGCGCAACCGTGTGGCCCGCGAAGTCTTCGACATCTACGCGCCGCTGGCCCATCGCCTGGGCATCGGCCACATCAAGTGGGAGCTGGAGGATTTGTCCTTCCGCTACCTGGAACCCGACCAGTACAAACAGATCGCCACGTTGCTGCACGAGCGGCGTCTGGATCGCGAGCGCTTTATCAGCGACGTGATGGGCCAGTTGCGTTCGGAGTTGCAGGCTACCGGCGTGGACGCCGATATCAGCGGCCGCGCCAAGCACATCTATTCCATCTGGCGCAAAATGCAGCGCAAGGGCCTGGCCTTCAGCCAGATCTACGACGTGCGTGCGGTGCGCGTGCTGGTGCCGGAAATGCGCGACTGCTACACCGCGCTGGGTATCGTCCACACGCTGTGGCGGCACATTCCCAAGGAATTCGACGACTACATCGCCAACCCCAAGGAAAACGGCTATCGCTCGCTGCACACGGCGGTAATCGGCCCTGAAGGCAAGGTGCTGGAAGTGCAGATCCGCACCCACGCCATGCACGAAGAAGCCGAGCTGGGGGTGTGTGCGCACTGGCGCTACAAGGGCACCGACGTCAAGGCCGGGTCCAACCAGTACGAAGAGAAAATTTCCTGGCTGCGCCAAGTGCTGGAATGGCACGAGGAGCTCGGCGACATCGGCGGCCTGGCCGAACAACTGCGGGTGGATATCGAGCCGGACCGGGTCTATATCTTCACGCCTGACGGCCACGCCATCGACTTGCCCAAGGGCGCCACGCCGCTGGACTTCGCCTACCGCGTGCACACCGAAATCGGGCATAACTGCCGCGGCGCCAAGATCAACGGGCGCATCGTGCCGCTCAACTACAGCCTGCAAACCGGTGAACAGGTCGAGATCATCACCAGCAAGCACGGCACGCCGAGCCGCGACTGGCTGAACCCGAACCTGGGCTACATCACCACCTCGCGGGCGCGGGCGAAGATCGTCCACTGGTTCAAGCTGCAGGCACGTGACCAGAACGTCGCCGCTGGCAAGACCTTGCTTGAACGCGAACTGGCGCGCCTGGGCCTGCCTCAGGTGGACTTCGACAAGCTGGCCGAAAAGGCCAACATGAAGATCGCCGAAGACATGTTCGCCGCCCTCGGCGCGGGCGACCTGCGCCTGGCGCAACTGGTCAACCTGGCCCAGCAACTGGTCGAGCCGGAGCGCGGCAACGAACAGCTGGAGCTGATCCCGCGCAAAGCCACTGGCTACAAGCCGGGCAAGCGTGGCGATATCCAGATCCAGGGCGTGGGCAACCTGATGACGCAAATGGCCGGCTGCTGCCAGCCGTTGCCGGGCGACGCCATTGTCGGCTACATCACCCAGGGCCGTGGCGTGAGCATTCACCGCCAGGATTGCGCCTCGGTGCTGCAACTGGGCGGGCGCGAACCGGAGCGGATCATCCAGGTCAGCTGGGGGCCGGTGCCGGTGCTCACTTACCCGGTGGACATCATCATCCGTGCCTACGACCGTTCCGGCTTGCTGCGTGACGTCTCGCAAGTGCTGCTCAACGAGCGGATCAACGTGCTGGCGGTCAATACCCGTTCAAACAAGGAAGACAACACTGCATTGATGTCCCTGACCATCGAGATTCCGGGGTTGGACGCACTGGGACGGTTGCTGGGGCGGATTTCCCAGTTGCCGAACATCATCGAAACCCGGCGTAACCGCACCCCATGATTAGCAGGATGATTGCTCACTGACATGTGGAGTTGTTTTCTGTGGGAGCTGGCTTGCCTGCGATAGCATCACCTCGGTTTAACTGAAGCACCGAGTCGCAAGCATCGCAGGCAAGCCAGCTCCCACATTAGATATTCAGCGGAAAGAGATACGATGTATTCACTCGAAGACCTGCTTCACCTGATGAGCCGCCTGCGCGACCCGCAGTACGGCTGCCCGTGGGACATCAAGCAAACCTACGCGACCATCGTCCCGCACACGCTGGAGGAGGCCTATGAAGTGGCCGACGCCATCGAGCGCGGCGACTTTGACCATCTGCAAGGCGAGCTGGGCGACCTGCTGTTCCAGGTGGTGTATTACAGCCAACTGGCCCGGGAAGAAGGGCGCTTCGAATTTGCCGGCGTGATCGACAGCATCACCCGTAAGTTGATTCGCCGGCATCCTCACGTGTTCCCAACCGGCGACCTGTACGCACCGCTGGATATCCCGCAGTTGAGCGAAGAACAGGTCAAGGAACGCTGGGAGCAGATCAAAGCTGAGGAGCGCGCAGAAAAGTCCGACGCTCCCGAGCAACTCTCCCTGCTCGACGATGTGCCCACCGCCTTACCGTCGTTGTCCCGTGCGGCCAAATTGCAAAAGCGCGCCAGCCAGGTCGGTTTCGACTGGCCGTCCGCGTTGCCGGTGGTGGATAACGTGCGCGAAGAGTTGGACGAAGTGCTCGAAGCCATGGCCGATAACGACGCGGTGGCCATCGCCGATGAAGTCGGCGACCTGCTGTTTGCCGCGGTCAACCTGGCGCGTCACCTCAAGGTCGACCCGGAAACCGCCTTGCGCGGTGCCAATGCCAAGTTCGAACGACGTTTCCGATTTATCGAACAGGCATTGCGCGATACGCACCAACCCATAGAAGATTGCACCCTCGAAGAGTTGGACGCCCTGTGGGGCGAAGCCAAACGTCAGGAAAAGAATGTGTCCAGCTGCGGTTGAGCAGTTGCCTAAGTGAGTAAGCACCATGAGCCTTTCCCTTCGCGACCAGTTGCTCAAAGCAGGTCTGGTCAACCAAAAGCAGGCCAAGCAGGTCGGCAAAGAGAAACAGAAACAGCAGCGCCTGGTCCACAAAGGCCAGGCCGAAGTCGATGACACCCAGGCGCGCCTGGCTGCCGAGGCCCACGCCGAGAAGGTCAAGCGTGACCAGGAGCTGAACCGTCAGCAGCAGGAAAAAGCCGAGGCCAAGGCGCGTACCGCCCAGGTCAAGCAACTGATCGAGACCTCGCGCCTGCCCAAGCTGACCACCGAGGACTACTACAACTTTGTGGATGACAAGAAGGTCAAGCGCCTGTCGGTCAACACCTTGATGCGCAACAAGCTGAGCAACGG
Organism: Pseudomonas sp. PA-1-6B; assembly: GCF_021609545.1. Taxonomy (NCBI): domain Bacteria; kingdom Pseudomonadati; phylum Pseudomonadota; class Gammaproteobacteria; order Pseudomonadales; family Pseudomonadaceae; genus Pseudomonas; species Pseudomonas sp. PA-1-6B. The sequence goes on along the minus strand of NZ_WJZM01000046.1, from coordinate 8,726 downwards.
CTCCCTGGCCATCGTGCACCACGGTGGCGGCTACGAGGTAATCCCGCGGGAAGCGGCGCTGAAGATCCAGGAGCGCGCTCCGGAGCGTATCGTGCAGCTCAACATCCTCACCGAAAGCCAGGTGCCGGATGAGGATGATCCGTACGCCGCTTACCAGATCCCTGATGATCTGATGTGGTAAGCATCTAGAAACGACAAACCCCGCCAAAAGGCGGGGTTTGTGTTTTAAGCGTGCAGCACCAGCCGGTTACCAATCCACTGCGTAACTCAGGCTGAAGGTACGACCCTCGGCATTCGGGTACGGTGCGCGAGCATTGGCCTGGGCGAACATGTTCTGGTAGTTGCGGTTGGTGAGGTTGTACACCGCCCCTTCGAGGCGGCCTACCGGTAGCCTTACCGAGCCCAGCAGGTCGACCAGGGTGTAGCCCTGGATATCGCGACCGTTGTTGTCCTTGGCCGCAGCGTCATAATTGGCCAGGCGCATACCTTGCAAGCGCAGGCTGTAGTCGTCACGCTCATAGCCGACAAACGCTGTGGTCTTGGCGGGGGAGATGCGGGTGGCAGGCAGGTCGATCCACTTGCCGTTCTGCTGGGTCTCGCCTTTGGCGTAAGCGTAAGTACCACCGACGGACCATTGGTCGGTGATGTTATAGGTCAGGCCGGTTTCGACGCCACGCACGCGTTCTTTCTGATTGATCAGGCGCAGCACACGATCATTGGCGTCATAGAACTGCGTGACATCCGAGGTGTTTTCGTACGCGGTGACACTGGCCTGCCACTTGTCCCAGTCGCCACGCCAGCCCAGCTCGTAACTGTCGACCTTCAAGGCCTGGGCATTGAGGTCCTGGATATCGTATTTGCTGTTCACGTCACGCAGGAAGCGCTGGATATCCGGCAGGGAAAAGCCCTGGCTGAAGTTGACGAACACGTCCTGGTTTTCGGTCAGGTGATACACCGCCCCGAGGTTATAGAGCGTGTCATCGTATTTGAGCGTGCCGCCGGGCAGTGTCGCGCGGTTGCCGGTCTGGACGATTTCCCCGTACGCGATGCTGTCGGAGACTTTGCTCTCAATCCACTCGCGACGTACACCACCGCGTAAGGTCCAGTCATCGATGTCGTAAGACAGCTGGCCAAAGATGGCTTTGGTGGTGGTCTCGATATCCGGGCCCAGTTCGAACGTGGTACCGGTTTTGCTATAGCTCAGGCCATTGACCCGGTATTGGTCGCCACGCTGGCGTGAGGTTTCATGGTCGTAGTCCGCGCCCCATACCAGGTTGCCCGTTGCCGGGCCGATGTCTGGCATCTGGGTATCGACCGCTGCACGCAGGCCGTAGACGTCCTGCACGCTGTTGTTGTCTGACACGCCTGCCCGGCCCCGGGACAGGTCGGGGAAGAACAGTGCGTCGGCCCGCCGCCAGTAGCTTTCGATCTGCAGGCCCTGGCCGTAGAAATCCTTGTCGGCGTAGTTGAGGTTGACCGCCTGGTTGTGGGTGTAGGGTTGGTCGCCCAGGTCCAGGCCTTTTACGGCGACTGCGTTGCTGGTGATGCGGGGGTTCTTGGTATAGCGGGTGTCTTGTTCGTCCTTGTAGTCTTGCAGCGACAGGCTGATCTTCTTGTCGTCATCAAGCTCATAGCCGAAGCGACCTTGCAGGTCGTAGGTATCGGTGTCCATGTTGCTGCCCTGGGACGTGTCCTGGGGAATGCGCTTGCCATTACCGTCGAACTGATCGTTGCGCTGCACGGTGTTGCCCGAGAGGTACCAGTCCACCGGGCCTTTGCGCCCGGTGGCGCTTTGGAACGCCTGGTAAGCGAACCCCTTGTGGCTGAGGTTGTTGCCGGCGGTCATGCCGATCTTGCTGCTGAACGCCAGGTCTTCACCTTGGTTGCGTTTGGTGATGATGTTGATGATGCCGCCCGATGCGCCTGCGCCGTAGACACTGCTGGCGCCGGAGATCACTTCGATACGCTCGATGCTTTCCGGTGCCACGCTGTTGAGCTGGCGGAAGTTATCGCGCGTGGCGTTTTGTGAAACCCCGTCGATCAGGATCAGGGTATTGCGCCCGCGAAGCGTCTGGCCGAAGTTGCTCATGCCGCCGCTGGAAGGGGCAATGCCAGGTACCAGTTGGCCGAGGATATCTGCAACCCGACGTCCTGCCCCGGTCTGCTGGCGGATTTGCGCTTCATTGATCACCTGCACTGAGCCTGGAATCTGCGCAATGCTGGTTTCGCTGCGCGTGGCCGATACCACTGTCGCCTGTAGTTGCAAGCTGGTCGGCGCTGCTTGTGTCTGTTCTGTCTGATCGGCCCAGGCAGGGGCACTTATTGACCCAAGAAGTGGCAGCAGTACTGCCCATTGCGATGTGTTCATGATCATGTCTCAGAGTTATTAGAAGTATTGACAGAAAAATCGGATGTCTCAGGCGCTCGCGCAAACGAACGGATGGCGCGGATACTCACGGCGGCCAAGGCATAGGTCAGTGCGACCAGCCAGAAGCTGTGTGCCAGGCCTACCCACCCCATGCCGATACCGCCCAACAATGCGCCGCACAGCGCACCAGCTTTCGCGGCGCTGTTGCCCATGCCCAGGGCAAAACCCTGCTGGCTGTGCGCTACGGTAGTAGCGATCAGTGTGTAGGCCACGGGCAACAAAGCCCCCTGCCACACGCCCCACAGCAGCCTGCTGGCGATGAACCCCAACCACTCACTGGCCAGCGCCGTGCAGGCCAGCGTGAGCGCGCAGGCCCAGGTGACCCACTCGATGATGCGCAGCGTATGGGCTGGCTGATGTCGATCGAACAGGCGGCCCCATAACGGCGCGGACAGTGCCAGGGTCAAGGCACTGGCGCCATAGCTGGCGCCGATCAGCCACGCGGGCGCGTGCAAAACCTGGGCGACATATAAGGCGTAAAACGGTTGCGGCATCATCCTGGCTGCCTGAATCAATACGATGATCCCCAACATCGCGCCAATCCAGCCTTTGGGGAGTGCGGCAGGCTTGGACGTGCGGGCAGGTCTCGATCGTGGTGAGTCACTGGGTAAAAACGCGCTGATTATCGCGCACAGCAGGCAGACGGCGGTGGCGCTGTAGCACAGCAATGCGAAACCGGATATGTCCATCAACCAGCCGCCCAATACCGGCCCGGCCAGGGAGCCTACAGCGGTGGCTGATTGCAGCCGCGCAAGAATGCGCCCCCGTCCGCCGTCGCCGCAGCAGGCCAGTGCGTAGGCTTGGGCTGCGGCGATGAAACCGGCCAATGCGCCCTGTACCACGCGGATGGCCACCAACCACCATGGGTCAGGCGTAATCGCAGCCAGCGCCTGGCATACCGCCAACGCCAGCAGCGCGCGGATAATCATCAGCTTATGGCCGGTACGGTCGCCGAGTCTTCCCCACAGGGGCGTGAGAATCATCGCTGCCATCATCGGCCCGGCATACACCAGCGACGACAGCAGGCCGGTGTACTGAGCATTTGCAGTGCCCAGCAACTTCTGGATTTGCAGCGGCCAGAACGGGCCGCTCATTTCCATCGCCCCCATCGACACCAACTGAATCACCACCAGCAGCCGCAGCGCTGTGTTGTTAGTCGGCATTGGCGGCCGCGCTCAACGGGTTAGGCAACCGCCCGACGATATCGGCATGACTCTCCAGCAGGCGCATGCGCATGAACGACTTGGCCGGCCATGCTTGCTCCAGCAGTGCTTCGCGCTCGGTGGCCCAGCGCTGCGGATCAACCTGCGAGCGCAGGTCGTCAAAACACTGGCTGACCTGAGCCGACAGTTCATTCCAGAGCAGCGCCTGGGGGATGTCGAAGTGGCGCGCGGCAAGCAGGATGAGCTCGCCAAGATGGCACATGAATACGGTGTGCAGCAGCTTGTCCCGTACGAAACCCGCGTCGTCGTACAGCGTCATCTTCGGGTCGTGCAGTTCAATGTCCAGGCCGTGGGCGTGCAAGGTTTTGCGGTCGATTCGGATATCGCCGAAGTCGCGCAACAGAAGGCGGCTCAATTGTCCGTCTGCGGCCATCACCATGAAGGAGTTCTGTTGATGGGCCTCAAAAGCGATGCCGTAGCGCAAATACATGCCCAGCAGTGCCGGCACACTGATCGCCGCGTAATCATGGAAGAAGGCGAGCATGGCCGCCGCGTCATCCTTGCCTTGGCTCAGGCGCACCCATTGGCGCAGCAGCGGCTGGCCGTGGTGATCAATGGCAAACAGGCTGCCCACAGGCACGGCCATTTCGTCCGGCTGGAGCTGGCTCTGGGGATTGTCGCGATAGAGCACCGCCAAGTGGCGGGAGTGCTCGTCATTGGCCGGTTGTGGCTGGAAATGCACACCGATCCGCTCGGGAACGATGTTCAGGCATTTTTGAATCGCAGGCTCGCGTTCCAGGATGCTCAGCAGCAGATGGCTGATCCGTGGGCCCATGCGCGCTGAACGCGGCGATACGGTGCGCTGTACGCTGGTCAGGCGCAGTGACACGGGCAGTTTGACCATCGGTGCATCGCGACGGCCTTCAGGCAACACGGTTCTGAATGACATGGTGGGGTGGGCAGTAAACGCGACGATATCGGTCAGCACCAGCAGTTTGTCGCCGATTTCGTTGGCGAACAGTTGAGGCAACTCCTGGCGTGCCTGCCAAGGGTGGGCAGGCAACGGCAGATAATCGTCTGCTTCAAGGCCTTGTGCTTGAAGTGTGGTGGTTAATTGCTGCGCCGCGTGCGGAAAGTGATTGCTCCACCACTGCCAGTAATCTGCCGTCCCGGCCAACGTTTCGACATGGGCAAACTGGCGATGCAGCGCGCACAGCAGCACCGGGAAGCGTGCTTCGAACTCCGGCGAATAGTCGATGACTTGTGCGGTATTCAGGCCCAGCTTGGTCTTGTAGTTGGGGTGCCATGGGTGACCCAATGTTCCCCACTGTTCAAGCACGGAAGTCGGGTTAATAACGCTCGGGCTGTTCTTGAGATGACTCAGCAGGTTGTCTTGATGCACCGGGTCCATTGACGCATGCAGCTTGAGCGTCCATTGCTCATGGAAGGCGAGGCACAAGGTGTCGTTGATGAAGCTGTCGTCGATCTCTACGTTGAGGCGGTTGAGTACTTCCCGGTCGGCAGGCGACTCAAGGCTGGCGTTAAGTAACGTCAACAACTGCGATGGGAACTGGATTTTCTGTTCGGGCTGGTCTTCGCGCAACAGGATGACTTCGCCACGCAGGTCCCAGCTTGCCATGCGGCCAGGGTGCAAATGTTCGAAACGCAATCGGGCCTGGCAAGCCAGTGTCAGCGAGCAATGCCCATGTTCGTCATAGAGGAGAGTGCTGGGGTCCAGCAGGCTTTCACGAAACAATGCTTGGATCAGGCGTTGGAAGCTACGTTCGGCGGCGGGGGCCAGCGTATTGATCAAGGCGTCGAGGCCGATGTGGCTGGCCTGAAATTGCGCGGTGGCAAGCGCTTCGCTCCAGCGTTCCAGCAACGTGTTTTCCGGCTTCCTGCTATTTCCGTGCATCAAATTGATTCCCTAATCGTGAGCCTGAATGAAAGGCGCACGAATGATATCGAGAATCATTATTTGTGTGTGCTTTTGTTACATTAATTTATACCGAATCTTTGACAAAAAAACCGCGCTCGAATGGCGCGGTTTTTGATGTAGACGGCCCGGCTGCGTGGGCCGGGCGTCAACATGATTTCAGAGCTTCAGGAGCTTTTTGCCTGGCGTTGCAATTCGAGAGTTTCGAGCTCGTTTTTATAATTGTTGGCGTCGCTCTCGTTGTGAAACATGCCGACCAATACGTCTTGCTGATGGACATCCCAGATGTGAATCCCGTGGCCTACTGCTTCGTGGGACATATGTTCATCGTCGCGTTCAGTTACTTTTACAGTCATCTGCTTGCTCCAATCTCTGGTTGATCTGCGGCAAGGCGTCGCAGGCCTCTGTTATATGATTTGTTAGCTTGCTAAGTAAACTGATTTTGCGCGCAATAATTCATTGCGGGGAACGCAACAATGCTGCAGGCCGCGTAAACCAAGGCATTGCGTCGCCATCGCAGCGGCTTTATGACAAAAGTTTCATGTTCAGGTCGGCTAGGTTGACCTCGGCACCGCTATCGCAGGCAAGCCAGCTCCTACCTTGGAATGCATTCCAAGGTGGGAGCTGGCTTGCCTGCGATAGCGGGAGTGGCGTCCCCTAAAAATCCCAGGCAAAAAAAAGCCCCGCATTCAGCGAGGCTCTTATTCAACTCATCAGCGCAATCAGCTGCCCTTGACGGCCTGGCCGTCAACAGTGCCATCCTGCAGCATGATGTTGTATTCCTTGCCGTCAGTCTCGACCTGACGCAGGGCAACCAGAATGCCGCCCTGGTCCTTGGCAAACCACATCTGTGTGATGCGCTTGCTCTGCGACGGGTCGCGCACGCGCTCGACCTTGATCGCGTCGATCGAACCGACCTTGGTCTGGACCTTTTCCGAGCCAATCACGCGGAAGTCGTAGGTATCGGTATCAGTACCCTCAACCACGCGGTAGCTCATGCTCTTCTTGCCCGCGGCAACATCGCGTTGCAGAGCAAGTTGGTAGGTGGACTTGTCGAGCATGCCACTTTCGAGCGTGACATTGACCGGGTCTTTGTTTTCAAAGCCGGTGACTTTCTTGGCGCTTTGGTCGAAGTCCAGATTGATCTTCTTCGCCTTGCCCAGGCCGCCGCGTTCGAAGCTGTAGCTCTTGGGTTGCAGGGTGTCCTTGTCGAACAGGATCACACTGGTTTCGGTCAGGCTGGCAATCATCATCGAGGCCTTGAAATTCAAGGTCCAGGTACCGTCGCCATTCTTGCTCAGGCTGCGTTCAGCCGAACCGCTCATGGGCAGTTGTTTCCAGTCGGCGGTGTAGCTGACGGAGAAGGGGTGAAGGTCTGCCGCTTGTACGGCAGGCAAAGCGAACAGCGCAAAAGCGAAAAGCAGGGCGCGACGCATAAAATCTCCTAGGTTCGAATCAAGTGGCCGCTGGCCGCGAGTAACTGGCCGTCCAATAATGCACCCTGGTCGCCAAGAATCAACCGTCCTTCGGCAAACCAGCGAACGGCCAGCGGGTAAATCCTGTGTTCCTGGGTATGAACCCGTTGCGCAAGCGTCTGCGCCGAGTCGCCTGACTCTACCGGAACCACTGCCTGTACGACCAGAGGCCCGCCATCGAGTTCCTCGGTCACAAAGTGCACGCTGCAGCCATGTTCACGGTCGCCGGCGTCGAGCGCGCGCTGGTGGGTGTGCATGCCTTTGTACTTGGGCAGCAGGGAGGGGTGGATATTGAGCAGGCGCCCTTCGTAGTGCCGGACGAAATCTGCGCTGAGGATGCGCATGAAACCGGCAAGGACAACAAGTTTTGGGTTGAAGGCGTCGATCAGTTCGATCAAGGCGCTGTCGAAGGCCTCGCGACCGTCGAACGCCTTGTGATCCAGGGCACGGGTGTCGATACCCGCGTCCCGGGCGCGTTGCAGGCCGTAGGCGTCGCTGCGGTTGGAAATCACCGCAGCGATGCGCACCGGGCTGTTGCCGGTGCGCGTGCTGTCGATCAGGGCCTGCAAGTTACTGCCGGTGCCGGAAAGCAGCACCACGACATCACAGGTCTGGGGCATCAGTGAGCCTTGAGGTTCTTCAGTTCAACCTGGGCTGCACCTTCGGCAGCAGTGGCGATCTGGCCAATGACCCAAGGTTGTTCGCCGGCTTCACGCAGCACGTTCAGCGCGGTTTCAACGTGTTCCTGCGCGACGCAGATCACCATGCCTACGCCGCAGTTCAGCACGCGGTGCATTTCGGTTTCGTTGACGTTGCCTTTTTCCTGCAGCCAATCGAAGACTGCCGGGCGCTGCCAGCTGGCCACGTCGACAATCGCCTGGGCACCTTTTGGCAGGACGCGCGGGATGTTGTCCAGCAGGCCGCCACCGGTGATGTGGGCCATGGCCTTCACGGCGCCGGTGTCCTTGATCAGCTTGAGCAGTGGCTTGACGTAGATGCGGGTCGGCGCCATCAGCAGGTCGGTCAGTGGCTTGCCGTCGAGCTGGATGTTCTCGATGTCGGCGCCGGACACTTCGATGATCTTGCGGATCAGCGAGTAGCCGTTGGAGTGCGGGCCGGACGATGGCAGGGCGAGCAGGGCGTCGCCAGCAGCTACTTTGGAGCCGTCGATGATCTCGGCTTTTTCCACCACACCCACGCAGAAGCCGGCCAAGTCGTAGTCTTCGCCTTCGTACATGCCTGGCATTTCAGCAGTTTCACCGCCGACCAGGGAGCAACCTGACAGTTCGCAGCCGGCGCCGATGCCGGTCACGACCTGGGTCGCGGTCTCGACATTGAGCTTGCCGGTGGCGTAGTAGTCGAGGAAGAACAGCGGCTCGGCGCCGCACACCACCAGGTCGTTGACGCACATGGCGACCAGGTCGATGCCGATGCTGTCGTGTTTGTTCAGGTTCAGGGCCAGGCGCAGCTTGGTGCCTACGCCGTCGGTGCCGGACACCAGTACAGGCTGCTTGTAGCCGGCCGGGATTTCGCAGAGGGCGCCAAAACCGCCCAGGCCACCCATGACTTCAGGGCGCGCAGTGCGCTTGGCGACGCTCTTGATGCGTTCGACCAATGCTTCACCGGCGTCGATGTCTACACCGGCGTCCTTGTAGCTCAGGGAGGGTTGCTTGCTCATGATCCAGGCCTTTAGGGGGGATTTCTGGGTAACGACCGGGCGGGCG
>NZ_WJZM01000045.1:0-48436 GCF_021609545.1 Pseudomonas sp. PA-1-6B | reverse complement strand
CGGCTGATCCACCGCCTTCGCGAGCAAGCCCGCTCCCACATTTTTATGCGCAGCAGCAACCTTGAAACGCAGATTTACCGTCCCCAACCCGTATGCACATAGACGCAGCTCCCCAGCCTTCCTAAACTGCCGCTTGTCTTGGGGAAAGGGGCAGGCGCCGATGAATCGCAATGAATTACGCAAGGCTGACATCAATCTGATGGTGGTCTTTGAAGCACTGATGCTCGAGCGCAATGTGACGCGGGTGGCGGAGAAGCTGTTTCTCGGCCAACCGACCATCAGTTCGGCCCTCAACCGCCTGCGTACCCTGTTCAACGACCCACTGTTTATTCGTGTCGGCCATCGCATGGAGCCTACGGCGCGCGCCGAGGAGATCATCCAGCACCTATCGCCGGCCTTGGACTCGCTGTCTTCGGCCCTGAGCCTGACCCATGATTTCGACCCGTCTATCAGCACCATGACTTTTCGCATCGGCCTGTCCGATGACGTTGAGTTCGGCCTGCTGCCACCCTTGCTACGGGCCTTGCGTCAGGAAGCGCCGCAGGTAGTGTTCGTGGTGCAGCATGTGGACTACTGGCGCATTCCCGACCTGCTGGCTTCCGGCGATATTACCGTCGGCATCACCCAGACCCGCGGGCTGCCGGCCAATGCCAAGCGCAAGCTGTTGCGGCACATCCGCCCGTGCCTGCTGCGCGCCGATGCCTCGGACACACCGCTGACCCTCGACGAATATTGCGCACGGCCCCACGTGTTGGTGTCCCACACCGCCAACGTCGCCGGGTTTGCCGATGAGTGGCTGGCAGAGGTGGGACGCAAACGCCATGTAGTGCTCTCGGTGCCGCAATACAGCTCGTTGCCGGCCTTGCTTGCCGGCACCGACATGATCGCCAGCCTGCCGGATTACACCGCCCAGGCCATGGCCGCCAGCGGGAACCTGTTCTGCGAGCCGTTCCCGTTCGAAACCCCGACCCTGGATTTGTCGATGGTGTGGCTCAGTCACGTTGACACAGACCCGGCGGAACGCTGGATGCGCTCGCGGCTGGAGGCATTCATGAGTGATCGCGGGTTGGTAGCGAATAAAGCCTGAGGTTTATACCCGTGCTAGGGGCAGGAGGGGGGGCGGCTCAAGAACGGCTAATCCTGAACGTGCTCTTCTTGAACGGGGTTGCCAATCAGCGACGCACGCAAAATACGGATGCGTTGCTCGGAGTGATAGGCGCCTGCTTCTGTAAACCTGAGGAATGCTCGCGCGCAACACTTACAGCCCCAGATGCTTGAAATATTATAAGGAAAGAAATCAAAGCAGATAGGCGCGTCTTCAGACCAGAAATGGGTACCGTTCGGGTGGTATTCCTCAAGGCTGAGTTCTTGTGCCCTATCGGTCGAGATTTCGCCTATGAAGCGCAACAGGCTGCTCGCCTCGAGTGTTTTGGGTAAGGTTTCCCACCCCTGCGACAAGCCCCGAATACAAGAGCAGGCAGTAGTCTCCAGCGAAGAGCGTTCGGCAATCTGCCTGATATTTTCTGGCGTGAGTATCATTTTTATGCAGTTCCAGGCGGTAATAGCTCAAATTCGATTCTTGCTTAAAACCAGTTTGTTCAAATAGCTTTCAACTTTGGGTAAAACAAACTGCAGTATCTTCGGCATGGTGTGAATAGGCAGTTGGCAGCATGCAAAATACAACGCCATTGTGGGCGATAAGCTGACACCAAGAGCAGACCATAATAACCCAACATTTCTATTGCCACCGTTGAGTGCCATGGTGAACTTGGCGATCAATGACCCGGGATATAAACAGCCCATGAGAAGCTGCAGGCAGATGTTGATGCAGTAAGCGATGGCGATCATTGAGATGGCCAACGAAGGGGTCTCCAGAATTACCTGCTGCATGCCCGCCATCGTGCCTACTGCAAAGAGGAAAAGCGCGATGACGACAATACCGTCAATAGCCAGGCCGTGCGTGGCGACGAAGGTGTGCGAAAAACGACGTATCAAAATAGCAGCACCTTCGGCGCCTCCTATCAACACGGCCAGTCTGATCGCCAGATCAACGGGGTTCAAGGAGAGTGAAAGGCCATCAGCGAATAGGTGGAGTATCAGCGGAGCGGTGACAGGGATAATTGCCATTGAGCAGAGCGCAGTCACCAGTGACATGGAAGGGTCAAGCCCGAGCATTCTCGCGACGGCTGCATTTCCGCTGGCGGGCGGGGCGGCAACAGCGATGGCTATCGCAAGGGAAAGTTCTTGATTGCCGGTGAGGTAAAGCGAAAGCATTCCAAAAATATAAGGGCATGCCACCACCATCAGGGCTGGAAATATCAGGGATATTTTCAAGTTTCTGGCTGCACTGATGACTTCAGCGTTGTTAATACGCAGGAGAGTGCCCAGAACAAATATGAAAACCATGACGGGGAGCAATGGCCTCGCCAAGTCTGCAAGATAGGGAATAGCCAATCCAATTGCGCAACCGCATGCGAGTACGGTAGGCCCTCTGCGCGTAATTTCGGGCAGAATTCTATGCATATGAGTGCTCTCGAGGCGACGTCCCTTTCGGGACGCTGCTATTAGGTACGCAGAGTTATTTCAGGTGTGACAGATGGCGGTGGCGAGTTCCTGGATTGCCTCACGACCAGGCGCCCATCGATCAGAATCGAGGTAATACTTGGAAGGTCACCACTGCTGAAACTTCCAAGTACGCTGGGTTGCGCTCCTCCCAAAGGCCCACAGGCGATCAGAATGTCGGCTTCTCTTCCGACGCCCAGAATCCCGCGATTCAACTTTCTCACCTTGGCGGTGTTACCCGTTGCGAAACAGACGGCCTTTTCCGGTGGAACGTCGCCGAAACTACTGAGCAAGGCAATTGCCCTGAGCATGCCAAGCGCGGGAACCCCACATCCGGCAGGAGAATCCGTGCCAATGACGATACGATCCAGTTGGTTCATTTCTCGTGCGTAATTCAGGGTGGTAACCGCCGCGAACTCGTTGCCGTTATGTACGATTTCCAAGGCACCCAGACAGCCTTCACACAGGCATCTGATTTGGCTGGGTGCCAGTGCGGTATAGCCGCCATTGATATGTCCGATGATATCGGGCGCAATTTCAAGGATCTCTTCTGCACCCATGCTCTGGGAGGTAGAAATTGAAGGACCGCCCGTGTGGGTAATGGAGGTCATGCCGTGTTTGCGAGCCATCTTGACCAATTCAGTTGCACGACTGACTGACTTGACCGGGCCTATCCCGACCTCTCCCAGTTGGTTGATGCCTTGAGCAACCATTGCGGCGAAATCCTCATCCGAAAATTCATCGTTGAGCAGTGGCGCGCCGGCTTCCATTTTTATTCCGCTAGGGCGCGCATTGGAGAAAGAGCGCTGCGCTGCGATTGCCATGGCGATAGTACCGACCCTGTCGGTCGGTAGCCCCGGAACGTGCACTTCCCCGGCAGAGATCATGGTCGTCACGCCGCCCTGCAAGGAGTGCCAGATCCAATTGTGGTTGCCAGAGCGCGGGCTGTACTCACCCAGGGTCGGGTGAGTGTGGTTGTCGATCAAACCTGGCATGACCGTGCTCTGCTTGGCGTCAATCAGCAGGTCTGCGTGTGAAAAATCTACATCTACTGCCTGGCCAACGTAGGTGATCATGCCATCAACACTGACGAGGGTATCTGCTGTAATGAGGGGAGTCGCGAGATCACCCGTGAGGAAAGTGCCTATATTATGAATAATTGACGTATATGGCTTATGGTTCGACATTTAATTTATCTCTTTATATCATCGAGTAACGGGTTCGAAGATCCGCGCGCCACACTTGTTGAATGAACGGAAGTTCCACAAGTTATTCGTGATGAACAAACGCTGGATCCAACGATACGCATGCCCCTCTGGATCGAAACTGGGGGTGAACTTGTCACGCGAATGGAGCATGAAACGATTGTTGATGTACACCAACTTGCCAGGTTGAATGTCCAGCGGCCGCGCTACGCTTTTAAGCGCGTGGTAAAACCTCAACAGGGTATTTTGTGCTTCGTGATCAGCGGCAATCACCATGTCCGGGTAAAACGCAGCAGTGACTCTAGGGTGAGTCAGCGGGCCGCTCAGAATTGGGTATACATGAGTTTCTTTCGCGCCTGCGGTACTGTTCCTCCAGCGGTAGGGCTGACGAATGATGAAATGTTTGCCATATAGGATTTCAATATCGGCCTGTTCCAGAACCTGAAGGGCTTCCCTCGCATCGGCCACCCAGGTTTTCGGGCCCACCCCGGCAGGGTCACCGCGAACGCCGAGAAGCAGAAGAGCCAGCGGCGAGGTGTCTCCACGGGAGTCATAAGCCTGAAAGGCATTTTCGGTGTGCAGGTCCAACTCCAGGTCCGAACCGTTGCCGGTATACTCGCCTACGGCCTCCGGATGCGGTACCAAGTCATTGACCAGTTTTGGCCCCTCATGCTTGATGGAGTAGGGCTCCGCTATCAAACTGCCCAGGGCAACCAGCACATTTTCAGAAAGATAACCACTTTTGAAGTTCAAGCTATTAGCGTCGCCTTGGGGGCTGCCAAATGTGTCATCAATCGGAAGGTTCTCAAATACACAATAAGAAGCATCGTCATCTTTAAGTGATTCAAGCTTTTTTAGAAGTCGTGCGGGAAACTTTTGATAAGCGGTCATGCGAATGAGGTGGATGTAGTCTCGCCCTCCCGTTGGCTCGTAACAAATGTCTATGAGCGCGTCCCGAATACTCTCTTTTTCAACAGCCGTCAGCCAGAAGCTGTTGGCGTCTGCACATGAATCGTCCACACGCACTCCTTTATAGATCTGATTGATTTGTCATGAGTTGAGTTATAAGTAAGTTACGACTTTCAAGCGCTGAGGTGGGGGGCTCCGTATCCACGACCTGACAGTGTCCATGCTTTGATAAGGCCCGACCTGAGTGGGTGACTCAACCTAAGAGCTTATCTGTGTACGCACCGGTGAAATGATGGGTGTTAAATTGGCCATCAGCACCATAGGGCTGTCCTTCATCGGTGCTGATGATTCTTGATAACCGCCCACGATGATAGGCAGTCATGAAGTTGAAGAATGGCGTGCTTTCTTCTCTTGTGTCCGTTATTCCGTAAAGCCGCAACTGTTTGGTTATGGCAGCTTCCAGTTGTGGCAACATATACCAAGGGCATGTTGGAAAGCAGTGGTGGGCCGCGTGGTAACCAAAATTCAAAATAATCAGATTAAGGAAGGTAAACTTTCTTGCCACCGGTACGGAGAAAGTATTCTGGATTTCGTAGTGTTTTCCATGGGTTAGCTTTTCTCCCGCCGTATACACCTGCTGGAAAGAATGCTGGAAACAGTCGACGAATCGTACGATGTGTATCCTAAGGAAGGAGGAGGCTTGCCATACCACCACAAGTATCAGGGAGAACCGGGCAAACGTAGCGAAGGCTACAACGTAAATGCACAGGCTTCCAATACCCCTTGCAACCTCGCGCCTGCTGCCACTGAATATCACGGAGTAAATATTGGTAAGCTTGATCACATAGTAGAAGGCGGGAATATATATTTTTTCTGCAACAATGATTGCACTGAATAGCCTCGGGTGAGCGACAGCAAAGTGACCACTATCGAACCCACCAATATCAATTTTTTCCGCATGATGGCGAACATGATCTTTTCTATAGGCTTCAAATGAAAAGAAAGAGAGGCCGTTAAGGAAAGACAGCAACTCTCCGATGACAGAATTGACTTTCTTCGACTTGAAAACAGAATTGTGCGCGCAATCGTGGCTCAGGTACCAGGACCAGATTTTGGCAAGGGCAATCAAGATAGTCGCACCGAGTACCGCAACGATCTGTTGAGTATACGCCAGGAATATGCCCCCTACAGTGAAGGATGCTATTGCACTTAGTACCATTACCGATGGCAACAGTCTTCGCTCTTTAGCTATTGAAATAAGCAGGGTTTTCACGTTGGCGTCTTTGATGGCGCGCAGATAATTATCAGCATACAGTAAAGACATCTCATCACCTTCAAGAGCAAAATCACTGAAACGCTTATTGAGCTGGTTTGGGGGCTAGCATTGAACAACCGATCATGCCTGGACAGGTGTAATCACTTCCGTGCGCATGTGGAACTAACGGCGGGGTTTGAATGTGTGTGCATACACAATGCCAGAGATGTATTGCAGGTGTACGGCTGGCTAGGGTTCTTTTGCTGTTGCATCTGGCACCAGTGAAGGTGGTACTAGCGAGACCGTAGCGTGCGTATCCGCGTCCACGGGTTGTTCGCTGCTACTGGATTTGTAGCCGATCAGTATCACGCCGACGATGCACAATAAAACACCGGCAATATTTAAATAAGAGAGTCCTTCTTTAAGCAGAAATACGCCGATGAAGCCGAGCGCAATATTGATAATGGCGCCGGTAACGATATTGCCCGTACTGAGGTCCCATCCACTGCGATACATCATCAAAAAGCCGATTTCCATCATCAAGATGCAAAACGCGATGCCTCCCTGAAGCCAGGTCATTTGCTTCAAGCCCGCGAGTAACGTTCCACTGCCCAAAAAAAACGGCAACATCAAGGTGGACAGGATAACGATCGCCACATAAATACTGACAATTGAAACCAAGGGGTTGATCGTAGACGGTATTTTCTTCATGAGCATGTGATAGCCCACGGTGCCCAGTATCGCTACGATCGCTGATAGATAGAATGTGTATTCTTTACCTAGCACGTTCAATACTCCTACTAGTTGGGTTCAAGTTCACGAAATGTGGTGGTTTCCAAGAACCTCTGGTCCATGTACTCACCCGCAATGATCGCTCCGTATTTCGCAGGACTGCCGTCTGCGCAACAGCTGGGCAGGCACTCCACTTTGGCGGTGTAGTCTGGGTCCATAAAGAACGCCGCCGAATGGCGTAATTTGCCGGAGGTATTTATCACTCGATGCAGCGTTGCCTTGTAACGGTCATTCGTCCAGCGAGACATTAGATCCCCGACATTGACGACAAAGGCATTTGGGATGGGTTTGACTTTGATCCAGGTGCCGTTGGCACTCTGTACCTCCAACCCCCCGGTGGCACTTTCCGAGATCATGGTGATCCAGCCGAAGTCTGTATGCTCTCCAGCACCCATCGGCGCTCCCTGCGTATATTGGGTGGAGGGATAACGCAGGACTCTCAATTGGGCCATCGGCTTCTTGAATTTATCATCGAAGTAATCGATCGGCATATTGAGCGCAAGGGCAAACACGTTTAGCAGTTTTTTTCCGAACGCAAGCATTTGCGAGTGATATTCCGTCATCGCAAGCTTGAAGTCGGGTAATTCCTCTGGCCATACATTGGGGCCGTAGAAAGGTAATTTGGCTTTTACGAACTCGTCGTCAAGCGACAAGTCCGCCGCCATGTCAAAACCCTCTTTGACATCGCCCAATATGCCATCCGACTTATCAGCGCCTTCGCTAAAGTAGCCACGCATATAGGGGGATTTATGAATTTCGATTTTTTCCTTGGCCTGAACAGGCAGGTCAAAAAACGATTCTATCTGAGAGAAGACAGTTGAAATAAGCGTGTTATCTACACCGTGATTGACGACGGTGAAAAATCCGACCTCCCTGCACGCGTTGTCGATCTCCTTTACTAGATATGGTGATATCTCTGCTCCCTGCGTCAAACTACCGACGTCAATGATAGGTATGTTCTTTTCCATGAATGCACCATTTGCTCTAAAAAAGGCGCAACGAGACCTACTCCATGAACGCTGAAGTGCACTCAGGGATAGACCGTATATAGGCCAGTGTCATTAGTTAGACTAAAGAATTCCGTCAATCCGCAAGCGCTGTCAGTAGGGACTCGACATTCTCGATCGACGCGCCTCCTGATACCGGCTAGGTGGCGTAGCCTAGAATTCACTTCTATGAAAGCGAAGGCAAATCAGATAAAGTAAGCCTGGCTTAGTTTTTTTACCATGGAAGGGGGATTGATTAATGTTCGCAAAATTGCCGTTGACAGCCATTCGTGCATTTGAATCTGCCGCAAGACTCGGTGGGTTTAAAGCAGCCTCCGCAGAGTTGTTTGTTACCCCAGCGGCAGTATCACAACAAATAAAAACACTTGAAAACTTACTGGGCAGTATGCTTTTTGTGCGCACTCCCCACGGTGTTCAACTCACAGCGAACGGTGAGAGGCTATATTCAAAGGTGCATCTTTCGTTTCTGGATATAAGCGGTAGTATGTCTTCGCTCAAGCCACCCGCCGACTCCAATACACTCCGAGTTTCTACCACGCCAGCATTTGCGTCTTTATGGTTGATTCCCCGACTGGCGAAATTTTATAGTGAACATCCAGACATTCATATCAGTGTTGAAACCAGTAATGAAGTGGTGGATTTGTTTCGTGATTCATCTGTTGATTTAGCTATTCGTTGTGGGTTTCGCGATTTTCCAGACTTGTACAGCCACGCGCTTATGCGCGAACAGTTTGGTGTTTTCTCTCATGCCCACTGGAGGCAAGAGGAAGTTGAAACTTCGTTGAAACTTATAAATATACGTTGGGCTACGTCATCGCCCGCTTCAATTAGTTGGGCGTCCTGGTGCGCGGCTGCGAATCATGAAAGTTGGCTATCAAACGCGGTCTATCGTGAATACAACGATGAGCATTTTGCGCTCCAGGCCGCTATTGCCGGGCATGGCTTGACGCTGGCGAGCACGGTCTTGGCGGCAGACTATGTTGCGAATGGATTGCTGATTCCTTACAGACCCGACATCAAGATTCCGGGCGCGCAGTTTTCAGCTGTGTGCGTGCCGGGGCGTGAGCGTTCAGGTGCCGTAAAGAAGTTTCTGGCATGGATGGTCAAAGTAATAGCAGACTGCCATATCGATTGCCCGGTCGCTCGGGATGTCGCATCGCAGGCTGTCACTAAGCGCCGAACGTCATTGGCTATCTGATCAGGGGGTGGAGAGCTTGAGCAGGCGCGTTCCTATAACAAACCCTGATCCGCACACACCTTCACCACTTGTTCCCGAAACCAGGTATTGGCGCTGTCCTGCCCACTGGTTTCGTTCCACTGCATATCCAGGGTGAACCCCGGCAAACCGTTAGGTGCTTCGCAAACACCGAATGCCGGCGCCGGTGCCAGTAACCTTTGCACGCGGCGGGGCAAGGTGACGATGAAGTCAGTGCCGGCAATCATCTTCAATGCCGCGCTGTAGCTGTTGGCCCGTGCAATCACCTGACGCTTGCGGGCCTGGCGCGCAAGCCAGCCATCGATCATGTTGGTGTCGGAGGTCCACGGCGTAGGGAATACGTGGCGCCGCTCAACGAAGGATTGCAGGCTGAACGCCTGTTCCCTGGGCGCTGAGCGTTGGTCGCACACGCAGACCAAGTCGTCCTCCAACAGCATCTGGGTCTTGAAGTCTTTGTGAGCGCGGTGAAAGTGCGGGCCGAAGCAGATCACCAGGTCCAGGCGACCTTCACGCAGGTCATCGGCGGGGATGTCGGTTTCCAGCTTCTGCACATTGACGATTACCGGCAGGTCGGCATGGTCGAAGCGCTTCAGCAGGCGCGGCAGGATCAACTGTTCGAAATATTCCGGCGCGCACACATTGAAGGTCACGGCCTGTTGGGTCGGATCAAAAGCCTGGCCACCGGCATGGCACAGGTTGATGCTTTCCAGAATCTTGTGCACGTGTTCGTACATGGTGGTGGCCTTGTACGTAGGACGCATGCCTGCGCGAGTGTTGATAAACAGCTCATCTTCAAAGCTGGTGCGCAGCTTCTTCAGGCTATAGCTCACGGTGGACTGGCTGACGAACAGCGTTTCAGACACCTCGGTAACGCTGCTCTGGTCGTAGACGGCGATAAACACCATCAAATCCTGCATATCGAGCTTTCTGAGCAAGTTACTGTTTAGCATCGGTTTCGTCCGTAAACCCTTTGTACCGAACTCAGTACAAGACTGAGCAAAATGTTAACGGAACGCTCGTACCAATAGAAAGCTCTGTAGGACCCTTCAATGTTTTGTGTGGGACAAAAAATGTTTGTAATACGACGTCAGCGGATATGACGTGCGTAATGCGCCGGGTCGAAACGCATGACGATCAGCAGCATTAGCCCGCTCACTGCCATCAATGACCACCAGGCCCATTCGAAGCTGCCCAATTGGTCGCGGATCATGCCGGCGATGAGCGGCGACAGGCCGGCGATCAGATAACCGATGCCCTGCACAAACGCGGTAAGGCCACCGGCACGGCGCGGGTTGTCGAGGTGGTCCAGGGACAGGATCAGGCTCATCGGGAACAGGCCGCCAATCCCCAGGCCGAGCAGGCAGGGCCACAACAGGCTCCAGTGTTGCGGGCTGAGGATGAGGCCGCAGAAACCCAGGATGATCAACACCAGCAACACTGCCACCACGCCACGCTTATCCTGGCGGCGGTTGGCGATGGCCGGGGTGACCAGGCCGGAGATCACTTCCATGGCGGTCAAGAATCCCAGCAGCAAGCCGGCATTCTGTTCACTCCAACCCTGCTCGACGTAGTAGGGCGCCAGCCACGCCAGCACACAGGTGTAGGACGCGGTGCCGAGGCCAAAAAAGATCGCCAGCAGCCAGGCGCGGCGATTGCTGAAAAAAGCCTCCTGAGGGCCCGAACCGGCTTGAGGCAAGGGCGGCAGTGCCGCACGCTGGGCATACCAGAACATCAGGGCCAGCAACGCCAGCAGTGCCCAGATTGCCAGGCCGATACGCCAACTGCCGGTCCGGGCTTGCACCAACGGCGAGAACGAAGCAGCCAAGGCCGCGCCGCCCATGATCGCGGTGACATACAGGCCCATGAATAACGAGACATTGACGCTGAACCGCGACTTGATTAGCGCTGGCATCAATGCCTGAATCAGCGCAATGCCGACTCCCGCCGCGATGGCACTTACTATCAGCTCCAGTGCCGAGTCCAGGAACAACCGCGACAAGGCCGCCAGCCCAATCACCAGCAGCGACAGCACAATGCTGCGATGCTCGCCCACGCGCTTGGCCAGGCCCATGCCAAAGAACATCGCCAGGCCCATGGCCATGACCGGCAACATGGTCAGTAAGGCGGCGCTGCTGAAACTTAGCGGCACATCCGCACGAATCGACGCCAGCAAGGGCCCCACGGCCGCCATCGAGGGGCGCAAGTTGAGAGCGACGAGCACCACGCTGATCATCAGCCATAGTGCGGAGGTGGATTTTGCCTGAACGTTTTCCATGGGCCTGCCTTGAATGAACAAGGGCGAATCAGGCCATGGAGCGTGCAGCGGGGCAAATCAGAAAGTCGCAGGGGCTATTGAAAAAATGCGGATGCCGAGTGGTGAGGTAAGCGCGCATTGGGCGTTGGCTGGCAGGGCGTCACGGGAGCAAGCTCCCTCGCCACAGGTCCAGCGTAGCGGGATTACAGATTCGTCAACTCCCACCGCCCTTGGTCGATTTCAAGCAGCGTCGGCCCCTGGCGATCAGCAGCAGCATGCAATGCGGTGCGAAGATGTTCGATGCCGCGGATGCTTTCTGCCGCGCAACCCAAGGCCTTGGCCACGCCGATAAAGTCCGGCGTGTAGATGTCCACACCCACCGGTTCGATGTCACGGTTGACCATGTATTTCTTGATCTCTTCATAACCCTGGTTATTCCACAGCAGCACGATCACCGGTGTACGCGCTTCCACCGCGCTGGCCAGCTCCGGCAGGGTAAATTGCAGGCCGCCGTCGCCGATCAGGCACACCACCGGTTGGCCATCGCCGCGCCCGAGCCAGGCACCAATGGCCGCAGGCAGGGCATAACCCAGGGTGCCGTAACCGGTGGAGGAATTGAACCAGCGGCGTGGGTGGTCGAGGTTCAGGGTCAGGTTGCCGCTGTACACCGGTTGAGTGGAGTCGCCCACGAACACCACGCCGGGCAATTCCTCCAGAACCGCGTTGAGAAACCGGGTTTGCGCACGCGTCGCAGCGTCCCAGGCAGGTTCCAGCTCGGCCCACAAACGGGCGACGCGTGCTGCACCCCAGTCGGCAGTGCGCGGCGCCAGCGGCTGGCGGTTGAGTGCGGTAAGCAGGGCCTGGGCGGCAATGCGCGCGTCGGCCACCAGTGCCACTTGGGGCGGGTAGTTGCGCACGGTCTGGTCCGGGTCAATATCGATGCGCAACAGCGCACCGGGAATGTTGAAACCACCGGCGAAGGTGACGTCGTAGTCGGTCTCCGCCAACTCGGTGCCGATCGCCAATACCACGTCAGCTTCAGCCACCAAGGCACGGGTGGCGGGCAGTGTTTGCGTGGAACCGATCAGCAGCGGGTGCGCGGCGGGCAACATACCCTTGGCGTTAATGGTCAAGGCCACGGGCGCGCCGAGGGCTTCTGCGAGGTGGGTCAGTTCGTCGGCTGCGTCAATGGCGCCGCCACCGGCCAGGATCAGCGGGCGCTTGGCCGCAGCCAGCCTCTGGCTCATCTGCTGCACGGCCGCCGGTGCCGCGCCAGCGCGGGCGACGCTGACAGGCGTGCTGCCCAGCAACGCGTCGGCATTTTCCACCAACACATCCAGGGGGATCTCGATATGAACCGGGCGCGGCCGACCGGCCTGGAACAACGCAAACGCCCGCGCCAGCACGCCCGGCAGTTCCGCCGCCGACATCAAGGTGTGGGAGAACGCCGCCACCCCGGCCACCAGCGCGCTCTGGTTCGGCAGCTCATGCAACTTGCCGCGCCCGCCGCCCAACTGGCTGCGTGCCTGCACGCTGGAAATCACCAGCATCGGGATCGAGTCGGCATAGGCCTGGCCCATGGCGGTGGTGATATTGGTCATGCCGGGGCCGGTGATGATAAAGCACACGCCGGGCTTGCCAGAGGTGCGCGCATAACCGTCGGCCATGAAGCCGGCGCCCTGTTCGTGGCGCGGGGTGACATGTCGGATACTGGAACGCGCCAGGCCCCGGTACAGCTCCACGGTGTGTACGCCGGGAATGCCGAACACGTGGTCCACGCCGTAGCGTTCCAGGAGGTGCACCAATACTTCGCCGCAGGTCGCCATACAGGTCGCTCTTGTGATGGATTCGAAGCGCTATTGGAGCGGTTGGCCGGTGGCGGCAACAATCGATAAAAAGTCATACTCGCCATGTCCTCCCGTCATGGCTGCGCCCCGATGAAACGCCTCCCTCCGTTACCTGCGTTGCACACCTTCTGGGTCACGGCCCAGTGCTGCAACTTCACCCGTGCCGCCGAACACCTGCACATCACCCAGGGCGCGGTGAGCCGGCAGGTGGCCGGGTTGGAAAGCCAGTTGGGCTATGCCCTGTTTCAGCGCCAGGCGCGGGGCTTGAGCCTGACGGAGGAGGGGCGCGAATGGCTGGCGTGCGCGCAACAGGTGTTTGGCTTGCTCGCTGACGCGGTGGAACACATCGGTGACCGGCGCCAAACCTTGCAGCTCAAAGCGTCCACCTGCGTGATGCGCTGGCTGTTGCCGCGCTTGCTGCAATGGCAAAAAGAGCGCCCGGATGTGCCGGTGGAGCTCACCACGACGGTGGCCTATAACGTCGACTTTCGTCGTGAGCCGTTTGACGCGGCGGTGATCTACGGGCCCATCGTCGAGCAGTCGGCCGAGGCGCGGCACTTATTCGACGAGCGCCTAACGCCGGTCTGCGTGCCTGGGTTGCTGGGCAGTTTGCGTACGCCGCAGGATTTGCAGCATCAGGTACTGTTGCACCCGACCCGAGACGAGCGCGACTGGGCGTTGTGGCTCAAGGCTGCCAATACCTGTTTGAGCGATCCCATTCAACGGCATCACTTCGAAACCTTGGACTTGGCAATGACCGTAGCGTCCCAGGGCTCCGGGGTGGCGATGGGCGACAGTGCGCTGATTGGCGAGGATCTGAGGGCGGGGCGGTTGGCGATGCCGTTTGAACTGCGGGTGTCGACGGGGATGGGGTATTTCCTGGTGTATCCGCCGGGGAAGGAACCGTCGGTTGGGCTGGTCGCGCTGATGGATTGGTTGGTGAGTGAGGCCAGTGTGGGATGACAGCCAACGCCTATCTGCCTGACTCGCCGCGATCCAAATGTGGGAGCTGGCTTGCCTGCGATGACGGCCTGAAAGCCGACATCTATCTACCTGGCACCCCAACGATCCCACTGTGGGAGCTGGCTTGCTCGCGAAGACGGCCTGACAGTCAACACAGTTGGATTGTGTACATATCCATTGCTGCGGTAACGGCCACTTAGGGTTCCGCCTGACGGCGGCTCACTTTTGAAAAGCCGGAATGCCGGCCCAGACAAAAGTAAGCAAAACGCTCTTGCCCCACCACTCGGCACCTCGCCTAGGCTCGGTGTACCCGTAATCCGCCAGTGATTTGGGGGGCCGCTGCCACGCGCCATTCATGGCGCGGGGCGGCTAAACCGGCATCCCTGCCGGTTTAGCCCCTAAATCACTGTCGAATTCCGGCCAGCGTGGTTTAACGGGGCGCTTAAGATCAAGATCAAAAGCAGATCAAGAGCTACTCGCTTCGCATCGTGGTTAGCGTTGACGGCGTTGGGTCAGTAACCGACCGTAAAGCGCTTTTGCGAGTGCTTCGGTGTTTCCACTTCATCCAGCATGGCGATGGCGAAGTCGGCAAAACTGATTGAGCTGTTGCCATCACTGTCCATCAGCAGATCATCTGTGCCCAGGCGGAATTTGCCCGTGCGCTCGGTGCCGTCGAACAGGGCCGATGGCGACAGGAAGGTCCAATCCAGCTCCTTTTCCTGGCGCAGCGTTTCCAGGAATTCAGCCCCGGCACTGGCTTCAGCTTTATATTCAGCCGGGAACCCTTCGCTGTCGATCACGCGTCCGCCACCGGGCAACAGCAGCGAACCTGCGCCGCCGACCACCAACAAACGTTTCACCCCGGCCTTTTTCACCGGGCCGATCACGGCGCTGGCGGGAAGCGTGGCGAAGTGCGCCGCGCTGATCACCACGTCGCTACCGCTGATGGCGTGTTGCAAGGCCTTGGCATCCAGGGCATCAACCTGTTTGACCGTAACGCCTGGGCGCACAGCCAGCTTGTCGGTATTGCGGGCGATGGCGGTGACGGTATGTCCGCGACGCAGCGCTTCTTCCAGCAGTTGGCTACCGGCGCGGCCGGTGGCACCAATGATTGCAATCTTGCTCATGATGTTCTCCAACAGGGTTAAGGTTTAAAGCCAGTTACCACTTCATTTCGCCCTTGGCGACTTTGGCGCTCAGTTCCAGCGAGCTTTCGTCGGCGAGGGTGGGGTAGCGTTTTTTCATGGCCGCAATCAGGGCGGCGGAGTCCTTGGCCTTGGCGGTTTCGAGGTCGAAGGCCTTGATATAATCGGCGGTGAAGTTGACCGAGGCCAGCGATGGCGTGCCCAGGTAATGGCCTGGCACCACGGTGTTCGGTTTCAGGTCTTCAATGCGCTTGAGGGTGGCCAACCAGTCTTTATGGGATTGCGCGCTCTGGGTATCAGCCATCCAGACGTGGATGTTTTCAGCGATAACCACACCACCGACCACGGCCTTGATCGACGGGATCCACACAAAGCTGCGATCTGGCTGCGGGCCGTCGAGGCCCACCACTTCAAGCTGCTGTCCTTCCAGGGTCAGGTTGTGGCCTTTAAGTACCTGCGGTACAAGGGTCTTGGCCGGTTTGTCTGCGCCCATTTTCGGGCCCCAGAAGGCCAGCTTGTCGGCGACGGTGGCGTTGATATGGTCGACCACCGGCTGCGGCGCCAGTACCTTGGCGTCGGGGAAAGCGGCGGTGAGGGTGTCCAGGCCGAAGTAGTAGTCCGGGTCGCCATGGCTGATGTAGATGGTGGTCAGGCGTTTACCGCTGGCGCGGATCTTCTGCACCAGTTGCTCGGCTTGGCCTTTGCCGAATTGCGCATCCACCAGGATCGCGTCTTTCTCGCCGCTCACCAGCACCGAGCTGACCGGGAAGATCGCGGCTTCGCCTGGGTTGTACACGTCCAGTTTCAGGTCTGCCGCCGCTGCGTGGGCAGCGAATGCCAGGGCGGCAGTAGCCAGGGTCAAGCGTTTGAAGGTCGAGAACATCGGGCAGCTCCTGCCATAGATAAGGGATGCACAGAGCTTAGTTGCATAAAACGCGACAAAAAATGCGATGCTGGGACATAGTTTGTTTCTAAAAGCGGGCAAATCATGGATCGTCTTCAAGCAATGCGCGTGTTTGTCACCGTGGTGGACCTGGGCAGCCAATCCGCCGCTGCCGACCACCTTGACCTGTCGCGCCCGGTGGTCTCGCGTTACCTGGCCGAACTGGAAGACTGGGTGGGCGCACGCCTGCTGCACCGCACCACGCGCAAGCTCAGCCTCACTGCCGCCGGGGGTGAAACACTACCGCGTTGCCGGCAATTGTTGGATTTGTGTGGGGATATGCAGGCCGCCGTCAGCGAACCCGATGATGCGCCCCGAGGTCTGTTGCGCCTGAGCGTCAGCACCTCGTTCGGCCAGGCGCAGCTGGGCGCGGCGATTGCCGAATACGTCAAGCTTTACCCCCTGGTGACGGTGGATTTGCAGATGCTTGATCGCACGGTGAACCTGGTGGACGAGCGCATCGACCTGGCGATCCGCACCAGCAACGACCTGGACCCCAACCTGATCGCCCGGCGCCTGACCGTATGTCGCTCGGTGGTGTGCGCCACACCGGCCTATCTGCGCGAGCATCCGGCGCCGCAGAAAGTCGAAGACCTGGCCCGGCACAATTGCCTGACCCACTCTTACTTCGGCAAGAGCCTGTGGCATTTCGAAGAAAACGGAGAGCACGTGTCGGTGCCGGTCCACGGCAATATCACGGCCAATGAGGCCAGCACGTTGATGCGCGTGACGCTGGCCGGGGCAGGGGTGGCGATGCTGCCCAGTTATCAGGCCGGCGAGCTGATTCGCAGTGGGGAGTTGGTGCGCTTGCTGCCGCACGCCGAGCCCCGACAAATGAACATCTATGCGGTGTACGCCTCACGCAAACACATGCCTTCGGCGTTGCGTAGCCTCCTGGATTTCCTGGTGCTGCGCTTTCCCGAAGAGCCGGTTTGGGATGTCGGGCTTTGAGCTGAAATAAGCGCGCTGAATGGCATCGCATCATGGCAAGTTGACCTATGCTTTAAACAGCACCCTGTAGATCCGTTCAGAGGTCTGTGCCATGAGCATTAAAACCAGAAAGTACCTGACAATTTTCACCCTCTGCGCATTGGCGACAGCGCTGTATGGGACTGCCGCCTACCGCGTCGAGCAAACGCGCATGCAGCCAGCGGCGTTCGCTATCAGCTGCCATCAGGACCAATGCGTTCCCCGCACCGGCAGTTTCAGTGCGCTCAGGTAGGCTGCTCTGCCTTCAGTTGTTCACGAAACGCCTTGGGTGAAAACCCGACCCTGCGGCGAAACAGCCGTGAGAAGTTGGTCGGGTCGGAAAAACCCAGCACTTCGGACATCTCGTTGATGGTCATGCTGGTGTAGGTCAGCAGGCGCTTGGCTTCCAGCAATTGGCGATCATGCATGATCTGCAACGCCGGTTGCCCACCCAACTCCCGACACGTCCCGTTCAAATGTGAGACCGAGATGCCCAGCTTGTGGGCCAGGTCTTCAATCTTCGGGTGTTCGCGGTAATGCTGTTCGACCAGTTGCGTAAACCGCCGAAAGTACTCACGACCCCGCGGCGCGCGTGGATGGCGGCGCTGGATCGCCTGGCGGCTGACCCATACCAACAACACGCTGACCAGGGCGTGCAGCATCATGTCCCGTGCCGGTTGGTCATCGGCGTATTCGTCCTGCAAGCGTACGAACAGGCTGTTCAAGTAATCGCTGTCCTTGCCCGCCGGGTAGCTGCCAAGTGTGTGCAGGCCATCGACGGTAGAGCCCAGTTGCGCCTGCAAGTGGCTGACCAGCGGCGCCGAAAGCGTTACCACAAACCCTTCCACATCCTCGGAAAAACGAAAGCCATGCACGCACAGCGGTGGCAGCACTTGCAGGCTCGACTCGTTAAGCGTGGTGCGCTGGCCCTCGATTTCCAGTTGTGCCTGGCCTTTGTGCACATACAGCAACTGGCACAGGTCCGCGTGCCGGTGGGGCTGGATTTCCCACTGGTATTCCCGACTGCGCCGGGAAATGGTTTCGCAGTGCAACAAATCGGGAGTCGGCCACTGCTGGCTTTCCCCGTAAAGCTTGAAGACCGGAATCGCGGTTTTGGTCATGGTTTCAATCCGATACTCAGGATAATGGTTCGGTAATCGCCCCGATTGGCGAAAAGCACAGGTTTTGACGCAGTTTTCACCTTCTTATGAGCCTCACTCAAGTGAAAAATGTCAGCCACAAGAGCAATGACAACTCTTTCACTCCATACGTTCGCGTGAAGCTTGAAGGTCATAAAAATAATGAAAACCCTGAAAACCCAAGTCGCCATTATTGGTGCCGGTCCTTCCGGATTGCTGCTCGGCCAACTGCTGCACAATGCTGGCATCCAGACCCTCGTTCTAGAGCGTCAGAGCGCCGATTACGTACAAGGCCGTATCCGCGCCGGTGTGTTGGAACAGGGCATGGTCGACCTGCTGCGCGAAGCCGGCGTCAGCCAACGCATGGACGCCGAGGGTCTGGTGCACGACGGGTTTGATATTGCCCTCAATGGCCAACTCACCTCCATCGACCTCAAGGCCTTGACCGGCGGCCAGTCGGTGATGATCTACGGCCAGACCGAGGTCACCCGCGACCTGATGGCCGCCCGCGCAGCCGCGGGTGCCATCACCCTGTACGAAGTCTCCAATGTTCAACCCCATGACCTGAAAAGTGAACAGCCGTGGCTGACCTTTGAGCATGAAGGCCAAGCCTGTCGCCTGGAGTGCGACTACATTGCCGGCTGCGACGGTTTCCATGGCGTGGCCCGCCAGTCGATACCGGCGCAAGCGCTGAAGGTGTTCGAACGGGTCTATCCCTTCGGCTGGCTGGGCGTGCTGGCCGACACGCCGCCGGTACATGCCGAGCTGGTGTACGCCAAACATGCGCGGGGTTTTGCGCTGTGCAGCATGCGGTCGCCGACCCGCAGCCGTTACTACCTGCAAGTGCCGGTCGAAGAGAATCTGGAAGACTGGGCGGATGAACGTTTCTGGGATGAACTCAAAAGCCGCCTGCCCGACTCATTGGCCGAACAATTGGTGACCGGCCCGTCGATCGAGAAAAGCATCGCGCCGCTGCGCAGCTTTGTGGTGGAACCCATGCAGTACGGGCGCCTGTTCCTGCTCGGCGATGCCGCGCACATTGTGCCGCCCACCGGTGCCAAGGGCTTGAACCTGGCAGCCAGTGATGTGAGCACCTTATTCCGCATCTTGCTCAAGGTGTACCGCGAAGGGCGCCTGGACTTGCTGGAAAAATACTCGGCAATCTGCCTGCGCCGGGTGTGGAAAGCCGAGCGGTTTTCCTGGTGGATGACCTCGATGCTGCATCAGTTTCCCCAGGCGGATGACTTCAGCCAGCGTATTGCCGAAAGCGAACTGGACTATTTCATTCGCTCTGAGGCTGGGCGTAAAACCATCGCAGAAAATTACGTCGGCCTTCCTTACGAGCCTATCGAATAGCCTGCTATCGTATCGAGCATTCCCACCGGTGACCGTTGCCTGTGGGCCCTGCTCGAAGGTTCTGCCGTGACACACCTCAATCAGCCCGCTCCAACCGTTCCCGCCGTACGCAGTATCCTGGTCGCGCTGATGATGGCGATCTTCCTGGGTGCCCTGGACCAGACCATTGTCGCCGTGTCCATGCCGGCCATTTCCGCACAGTTCCATGACGTCAACCTGCTGGCCTGGGTGATCTCCGGCTACATGGTGGCGATGACCGTGGCGGTGCCGATCTACGGCAAGCTCGGTGACCTGTATGGGCGCCGCCCCATGATGCTCATCGGCATGGGCGTGTTCACCCTCGCGTCGCTGTTCTGCGGCCTTGCGCAAAGCATGGAGCAACTGGTGCTGGCGCGGGTTGTGCAGGGTATCGGCGCTGGCGGGATGGTCTCGGTGAGCCAGGCGATCATTGGCGACATTATTCCTCCCCGCGAACGGGGACGTTATCAGGGGTATTTCAGCAGCATGTACGCGGTGGCCAGCGTGGCCGGGCCGGTACTGGGCGGTTATATGACCGAGTACCTGTCGTGGCGATGGGTGTTTTTGATCAACCTGCCACTGGGCGTCGGTGCCTGGTACGTGGCCCATCGCACTCTGGTGGGGCTGCCGGTGCCGCAGCGCAAGCCGATCATCGATTACCTCGGCACGGTGCTGATGATCGTCGGCCTCACCGCCTTGTTGCTGGGCATCACTGAAATCGGCCAGGGCCATTCGTGGCGTGACGATCAAGTGCTGGGGTTGCTGGCCTGTGCCCTGTTGGCCTTGAGCGTGTTTGTATGGCACGAACGCCGCGCACGGGAACCGCTGTTGCCGATGCACTTGTTTGCCAACCGCAGTGCGGTGTTGTGCTGGTGCACGATTTTCGTCACCAGCTTCCAGGCGATTTCCCTGACGGTGCTGATGCCCCTGCGCTACCAGACCGTGACCGGCGCTGGTGCCGACAGCGCAGCCCTGCACTTGCTGCCGTTGGCGATGGGCTTGCCGATGGGCGCGTATTTCGCCGGGCGCATGACCTCGGTGACCGGCCGCTATAAACCGATGATCCTCAGCGGCGCGGTGTTGAGCCCGCTGGCGATTCTCGGCATGGCCTACAGCGCCCCCCAGGCGGTGGCGCTTACCAGCGTCTTCATGTTGTTGTGCGGTATCGCCGCCGGCATGCAGTTCCCGACCTCGTTGGTGGGTACGCAGAACTCGGTAGAGCAACGGGATATCGGTGTGGCCACCAGCACCACCAACCTGTTTCGCTCCCTGGGCGGGGCAGTGGGGGTGGCTTGCATGTCGGCGTTGCTGCTGGCGCTGTTGCACGATTCCAGTTTCGCCCATTTGACGAGCGGCGCACTGGTGGCCGAAGGCAGTTCCGGCAACGTACTGCTCGACGGCCTCAACGCCGCACCCGGCCCGGCGCAGGATGCGTTGCGCGACGAGCTGGCGGTGACGTTCCGGCATTTGCTGATGGTGAGTGCGGCGGTGTCGCTGCTGGGGTTGGCCGCTGCGATAGCGATGCCGAATCGGGTACTGCGCGGCCGTGAAGACAAAGTTAGATAAGCGGACGCAGAGCGTGGGAACGATCAGGATCAGGGGCTGTAATACCCCACCGCAACCATGAAATGCCCGCTCTTGCGCACATAGGCATGCTTGTTCTCGACCTTGCCGGTCACCGGGTTTTTCCAGCGGTATTTGTATTCGCCCTGGTCCTGTTCGGCCATCATCTGGAGGATCGGCACACCCACCGGTTTGCCATCCGGGTCCTTGATCTTGGCAAAGTCGGTGTTGAGCAGCCGCAGGTTGGTGCCATGGGCGACGTAGCGCCGCGTGTTCAGGTCCACCACAAACACGTAGAGATCATCTTGCAGGAAACCGCTCTGCAAGGAGTTGATCGCCTTGAGCGTGCCGGTTTCATCCTTGACCAACGCCTCCACCGCCTTGTTGCGCAGCGCCCGTGCCTGTTCTGGCGTGGCACGCGGCAAGTAATACCCGACTGCCAGGATGCGTTCGCCCACCCGCTGATAAAACACGTGCTTATGTTCGACCTTGCCGTCATTCCAGTTCTGCCAGCGGTAGTCAGCCTGCTGGATACCCTGGTCTTCTGGCACGCTCAAGGCTTGTTTGAACGAGGCTTGCAGGTCGGGCCCGAGTACCTCGGACACATCGCGACCGATCAGCGCGGAGGAGGGCCCGCCACTGGCCAACAGTACGCCTTGGGTATTGACCACAAACACATAACGGTCCTGGTCGATGAACTCGCCCTGACGGCTGAAGGCGGCGAACGCCTTGTCACCTTGCTTGTGGTAGTACGCCAAGGCCTTTTCCAGCAGGGCCTTGGCGGCTTGGGCATCCGCTTCCTGTGCCGTGGCGGCATGCACCTGGCTGCAACACAACAGCAGCAGCCAGGTGAATCGGAGCAGTCTCTTCATTTACCCGTCCCTCGTTCTTGTTGGTGTGCCAAGAGCGTAGACGGTTGGCGGCAAATCAGAAGGGTTTGGTCGGCAGGTATTTGCCGTCCAGGGTGATGACCGCACGGGAGCCGCCGTCCGGGTCTTCGACTTTCTTGATGTCCAGTTTGAAGTTGATGGCGCTGATGATGCCGTCGCCGAATTGCTCATGCACCAAGGCCTTCAAGGTAGAGCCGTAGACCTGCAGCATTTCGTAGAAACGGTACATGGTTGGGTCGGTCGGCACACCGCTCGGGAAGCTGCCGCGCAGTGGGACGCTTTGCAGCAGGCGGCTGGCGTCCTCGTCAAGGCCGAGTTTGCCGCACACGATGTCGGCCGCCTCCTTGGGCAGCGGGTGCTGGCCGAGCAGGGCAGCGGTGACGAATGCCAGGCTCAGCCCGGTGCCGTCGGTGAGGTCCTGCCACGACAGGTTTTTGCGTGCCTTGAGGTCAATAACGGTATCGGCCAGGGCCAGGCGTGGGGTTTGGGCAAATTGGGATTGCAACATGGTGACGTCCTCTTGGGTTGAATAAGGTTCAGGCGGCGTGGGCGCGGGTGCTGGGGTGGTCGAGCAGGGAGACGAAGCGCCCGGTGTGCCCGTCCAAAGCGTCGATGCCGCCGGTTTCGATGTCGTACACCCAGCCATGCAGGTTCATCCGGCCTTGTTCCAGCGCCAGGGCGACCGAAGGGTGGGTCTTGAGATTAGCCAGTTGGGCGACCACGTTTTCGCGCACCAACGAATCCAGGCGTGCAGCGTCCGAGACATGCGTGCGGGCGGCATTGATCACCTTGGCCGACTCGGCATGGCGTAACCAATTGGCAACGGCGGGCAGGTGGTCCAGGCATTTGCAGGTG
Source organism: Pseudomonas sp. PA-1-6B (assembly GCF_021609545.1). Lineage (NCBI taxonomy): Bacteria > Pseudomonadati > Pseudomonadota > Gammaproteobacteria > Pseudomonadales > Pseudomonadaceae > Pseudomonas > Pseudomonas sp. PA-1-6B. The sequence continues at coordinate 25,548 of NZ_WJZM01000045.1, read as the reverse complement.
GAAATCGCGGTCATTGCGCCGCAGTCCGAATGCCCGCAAATCACAATGTCGCTGACGCCCAGCACCGCTACGGCATATTCGACTGTGGCCGACACACCTCCCGGCTCCGGGCCGTAGGACGGCACTATGTTGCCGGCGTTACGGATGACGAACAGGTCACCGGGTTCCTGCTGGGTCAACAGTTCGGGGACTACGCGGCTGTCAGAGCAGGACACGAACAAGGTGCCGGGGTTTTGCGTGGTCGCCAGGTGTTTGAACAAGTCACTGCGCGGGGTAAAGGCTTCACGTTGGAATTTGCGAAAGCCGTCGATGAGATGCTGCATGGTGGTTCTCCTTGCGTCGCTGATGGGGCAAGGATGGAAGTTTTCGGCTATAGCGTCCAAGACCGGTTTATTATGCTTTCTATAAGTCATGCCTATAGTTGGAGCGCTGCCCATGCTGTTGCGTCATATCCGTTACTTGCTGGCCGTTGCCGAGCATCGCAATTTCACGCGTGCCGCCGAGGCGCTACATGTCTCGCAACCGACCTTGTCGCAACAGATCAAGCAACTGGAAGAAAGCCTGGGCGCGCCACTGCTGGACCGCTCCGGGCGCAGTGTCAGCCTGACCGACGCGGGGCAGGCCTATGTGCGTTATGCGCGGCTGGCCTTGCAGGATCTACAGGCCGGCACCCGCGCCATACACGACGTGCAGGACCTGCGCCGAGGGCATTTGCGCCTGGCCATGACGCCGACCTTCACCGCCTACCTGATCGGCCCGCTGTTGGCACGGTTCAATGCGTTGTATCCGGGCATCACCCTGAGCATCGAGGAACTGACCCAAGACCGCATCGAAGCCGCCCTGGGCGAGGACCTGCTGGATATCGGCATCGGCTTTACCGGCGAGCATGGGCTGGAGATCGACTGTGAGGCGCTGTTTGTCGAAGAGCTGAGCCTGGTCGTCAGTGCCAGCCATCCCGAACGCACACAACCAGCCTGGCTCGAGCAGCCCCTGGTGCTACTGAACACAGGCTTCGCCACCCGCCGCTATATCGACGACTACTGCCACCAGCAAGGGGTTAAACCGCAGATTGCCATGGAGGCCAACTCCATCAGCGCGATCATCGAAATCGTGCGCAGCACGCCCCTGGCAACCATCCTGCCCCGCGCACTGGCCGAGGCTCAGGCTGGCCTGCATGCCGTGGCCATTGACCCACCATTGCCGCAGCGCACCGCGGCACTCCTGAGCCGCAAGGGCGCGTATCGCAGCGCTGCGTGTGCGGCGTTTGTAGCGTTGATCAAGGCGTAGGCCGAACCGACGCCCCAGGATCCCAATGTGGGAGCTGGCTTGCCCGCGATGACGGCCCGCCAGCCGACGCCTTTCTACCTGATGCCCCGCGATTCAAATGTGGGAGCTGGCTTGCCTGCGAAGACGGCCTGACAGTCAACACCGTGGATTGTGTACATATCCATTCCTGCGGTAACGGCCACCTAGGGTTCCGCCCTGACGGCGGGTCACTTTGGAAAAGAGCCGGAATGCCGGCCCAGCCCAAAGTAACCAAAGGGCTCTTGCCCCACCACTCGGCACCTCGCTTAGGCTCGGTGTGCCCGTAATCCGCCAGTGATTTGGGGGGCCGCCGCCACGCGCCATCCATGGCGCGGGGCGGCTAAACCGGCATCCCTGCCGGTTTACCCCCCAAATCACTGTCGAATTACGGCCAGCGTGGTTTAACGGGGCGCCTGAGATCAAAAGCAGATCAAGATCAAGAGCGACTCGCTTCGCATCGTGGTTACCGTCGACCGTTACAGCGTTGTGTAGATACTTATAGCTATCGCAGGCAAGCCAAGCTCCCACAGTTAGATCGCGTCGGCCACATTCAAGGCGCAGCCAACCACTGCCCCACAATCCCCGCATACGCCCCCGTCGCCACACTCAAATGCAACCACTGATCCACGTAACTCTTCCAGGCCACATCATCGCGCGGCAACAAAAACGCTTTTTCACTGTACTGCATCGGTTGCTCCGGGTTGACCGCACACAACCCAGGCTTGAGCTTCTGCTGATAACGCGCCTCGCTGGCGTCGGTAATCATCACATCGGCTTTGCCCGCCAGCAGCTCATCAAAAATCGTCACGTTGTCATGCAGGCGAATCTGCGTCTGGCCCAGGTGCGCACGGGCAAACACTTCATTGGTGCCACCGGCGGGTTCGATCACTCGCACCTGGGGCTGGTTGATCTGTTCCACCGTCTGGTAGCGCTGCACATCGGCGCAGCGCACCAGCGGGATCTTGCCGTCGACTCCGAGAGACTGGCTGAAGAAGGCTTTTTTCTGACGTTCCAACGACACGGAAATACCGCCCACCGCGATGTCGCAGCGTTGGGCGAGAAAGTCCGGCATCAGGGTTTTCCAGGTGGTGGGCACCCAGTTGATTTTGGCGTTGAGGCTCTTGGCCAGGGACTCGGCCATGGCAATGTCGATACCTTCATAGCCGCCGTCGCTGCGCAGCGAGGTGTAAGGCTTGTAGTCGCCGGTGGTACACACGGTGAGGGTGCCGCGCGCAATCACGTCGTCAAGGCGAGATGCAGCGGTGTCGGCCTGGGCGACAGTGGCCAGGCTTGCCAGTACACAGAGGGCCAGAGGCGCTTTCATGGGGTCGAATCCTTGGGGCACGGTCGGGGGCTCATTATTTCCAGCACAGGGCAGGGTGGCAAGGCGCGGTGAATGTTTAGCCAAACTGCAACCAAACTCCATCAAGCCTGAATTTACTCGCGTATCCTCGCGTGTGACGCTCCATTCTCTCAATCACTGTGGATCGCGCATGCACGCTTGCCCCGACACTCACACCGCGACATTGCCGTCTGCGCTTGCGTTCTGGGCCTTGTTCCATTGCCGACACGCGCGCCCGCCAGATACCTCTCTCCTACGTTGATCTACCCCCATGGATGACGCACACCTGTGCGCATCTGCCCGGCGGCGCCTGCGCGCTTGCCTGACGCAAACGTATGAGAATTCCCATGAGTGTTTTTGCCAGCCTGCATGAAGCCCAGACCTTCCTTGAACAGAACCCCGACATTGAGATGTTCGAGCTGTTTATCCTCGATAACAACGGCGTACCGCGCGGCAAGCTGCTGCACCGCGACGAACTGCTGGCGGTGTACGAAAGTGGCCGGCCTCTGCCCAGTACCATCCTCGGCCTGACCATCAATGGCGATGACGTAGAAAACTCCGGGCTGGTCTGGGAGGTAGGGGATATTGACTGCCGCGCCTACCCGATCAGCGGCAGCTTGCAGCGCATGCCATGGCGCTTGATCCCCACCGCAGCGGTGCAAGTCAGCATGCACCCCACCGAAGGCCTGCCCGCCACCGTGGCCGACCCCAGGCACCTGCTGGCCAATGTTATCGAGGCGCTCAAGGCCGATGGTTATTACCCGGTGATGGCGGCGGAGCTGGAGTTCTATCTGCTCGACCAGAAGCCCGACAGCAACGGCCGCCCGCAACCGGCGCGGGATGTGGATGGCAATCGCCCGCGTTCGACGCAAGTCTACGGCCTGCGCGAACTGGAGCAGATCGAGCCGTTTCTTGCCGACCTCTACAGCGCCTGCAAACTGCAAGGGATTCCGGCGCGCACGGCTATCTCCGAGTACGCGCCGGGCCAAGTGGAAATCACCCTCGAACACCGCACCGACGCGCTGCAGGCGATGGACGAAGCCGTGCGCTACAAACGCCTGGTCAAGGGCGTGGCACACAAACATGGAATGACCGCCTGTTTCATGGCCAAGCCGTTCGACGACCTGGCCGGCACCGGCATGCACATGCACGTCAGCCTGGCCGATGCCCAGGGCAATAACCTGTTTGCCAGTGAAGCGACCGACGGCACGCCACTGCTGCGCCAGGCCGTGGGCGGCATGCTCAGTACCTTGCTCGATTCCCTGTTGATGTTCTGCCCCAACGCCAACTCTTATCGACGCTTCCAAACCAACAGCTATGCGCCGCTCGCTGCCACCTGGGGCGTGGACAACCGCACCGTCAGCCTGCGCGTGCCCGGTGGCCCGGCTCAATCGCGGCATATCGAACACCGCATCTGCGGTGCCGACGCCAACCCCTACCTGGCGGCTGCTGCGATCCTGGCCGGCATTCATCGAGGCATCCGCGAACAGCTCGACCCTGGCGCCCCGGTGCAAGGCAACGGCTACGCCCAGGCCAAGGAACTGCTGCCCACCGACTGGCTGACCACCTTGCGCGCGCTGGAAACGTCCCGCTGGGCACCGGATGCGTTCGGGCGCGAATTCCTCGGCGTTTACCTGGCGGTCAAACGTGCCGAATACCGCCAGTTCATGGGCGAGGTGGGGGAGCAGGATTGGCGGTGGTACTTGCATCAAGCGTGACCGGTTTTAGCGGGGTGGGCTTTCGACCTTTTTTTCACGTTGCGAAGGTTAAGCTGCGGATCAAGGTCGTTCACTACCGTTTCATTCACATGAGCCCGCGATGTCGCCACAACCTCCATCCTCCATCGAGACCGAATTCACCGAGCGCTATGACCGTGAGCATGCCAGGGGCTGTGGCGACCCGCGTCCGCCCAGGCTGTTGCAGCGCCTGTCGGCGTGGCGCGATGCGCGGTTGGTACGCCAGGCCCTGAAAGTGGCGGGCGAGCCAGGGCTTATCCTCGACCTGGCGTGTGGTTCCGGGCGCTTCTGGCCGGTGCTGGCCGAACACGTCAACCGTGTGATCCTGGCCTCGGACAACTCCCAGGCGATGCTCGATCACGCGCGCACCCATCACCCGGGCGGGTTGCTCAAGCGTGTCAAAACATTCCAGGGCTCGGCGTTTTCCATTGGCCTTTCGGCGAATGCGGTGGACTGCATTTTCTGTCTGGATTTGTTTCGCCATGTGCCCGGTAGCGATGCACGACTCATGTTGTTGCACGAGTTTCACCGCGTCAGTCGCGACACGGTGATTGTTGCCGTGAACGTGGGTACGCCGGTAGAGAGCGAGTTTCGCCAAGCCGGCTTCAAAATCCTCAATTACCAAGAGTTCCTGCCGGGCTCGCGGCGATGGTGCGTCTACGTTTTGCGTAAGAGAGGATAACGCCCGTTTGTCGGACTATTCTTCATCTCCTGTCGGAGTTTTCATGATGGCGCGTGCACTGCGGATGCTCGCAAGCCCCTTTCGCGATATATACTGCGCGCCATTCTTCAAGGGAGAGCCGTGTGGCCATCGATATTCACTGGATCTGCGACAACGATAGCCTCGGCCAGCATTGCGCCGAATGGCAGCAGTTGCCATTCGTCGCCCTCGACACCGAATTCATGCGGGTCGACACCTTTTACCCTATTGCCGGGCTGATCCAGATCGGTGATGGCGTGCGCGCTTACCTGATCGACCCCCTGACCATCGACAATTGGCAACCCTTGGCCGCCTTGCTGGAGAACCCAGCGGTGATCAAGGTGGTGCACGCCTGCAGTGAAGACCTGGAAGTGCTGTCGCGCCTGACCGGCAGCTTGCCGGTGCCATTGTTCGACACCCAATTGGCAGCGGCCTACCTCAACCTCGGTTTTTCCATGGGCTACTCGCGCCTGGTGCAGGCGGTGTTGGATATCGAGTTGCCCAAGGGGGAAACCCGCTCCGACTGGCTGCAGCGGCCATTGTCGGAGACGCAGGTCAGCTACGCCGCCGAAGACGCGGTGCACCTGGCCGAGGTTTACACCCGTCTGCGCCCGCAACTGTCGGATGACAAATACGCCTGGGTACTGGAAGACGGCGCCGAATTGGTGGCCAACCTGCGCCGCGAGATCGACCCCTACGAGGTGTACCGCGACGCCAAGCTGGCGTGGAAATTGTCCCGTGCCCAACTCGCGGTGTTGCGTGAACTGTGCGCCTGGCGCGAGCAGCAGGCCCGTGCTCGCGACTTGCCGCGCAACCGTATTATTCGCGAACACTCGTTGTGGCCCCTGGCCAAATCCCAGCCGGATAACCTCGCCGCCCTGGGCAAGATCGAAGACATGCACCCGCGCACCGTGCGCCAGGACGGCCAGTTTTTGCTGGACCTGATCAAACGCACCGGTAGCGTGCCCATGGACCAATGGCCGCCTGCCGTGGCTGAGCCGTTACCCGTGGACGCTGCCGCGTTGATCAAGCAACTGCGGGCCCTGGGCCAAACCTTCGCCGAGCGCCTGGACATGGCGCCGGAACTGATGCTGCGCAAGAAAACCCTCGAAGCCCTGGTTAAAAGTGGCTACCCCGATGGGCCTTACCAATTGCCAGACTCGCTGCGTGGCTGGCGCCGCGAGTTGATGGGCCAGGCGTTGCTCGACAGCCTGGCCAATGCCGGAGAACAGCCTTGAAACGTATTTGCTCCATCTACCGCAGCAAGAAAAAAGACGGCATGTACCTCTATGTGCTCAAAAGCGATGCCCTGGAGCGCGTACCCGAGCCGTTGATGGAAGCCTTCGGCAAGGCGCATCACGCCTTTGACATGGTGCTGACGCCGGAGCGCAAGCTGTCGCGCGAAGACATCGCCGTGGTGCTGGAAAACCTCGACAAGCAGGGCTACCACCTGCAAATGCCGCCGGCCGAGGACGAGTACATCGAGCACTTGCCCGAAGAGCTGCTGCGCCGCAACGACCCGATGTGATCGACCAGTGCCCGCTTCAGGGCACAGCTTCAATGGAATCGTATTAGAGGACGGTGGCCGTAAGGATGCGGGCGGCCGTCTGCACTGTTTTTTCAAAGGTTTGAACCATGCGTGTTCTGATTGCTGAACAGGATCATCCGCTCTACGCCCAATTGCTCAGGGACGCCGCCCCAGACCTCGAAGTGCTGACCAGCGGCGACTCGGCCGAACTCTCGCGCCTGGCCGCCGACTGCCCGGTGTGGCTGGGCCAGCCCGATCTGTTGGCGACCCTGCTGCGTCAGGGCCATCACCCGCAATGGCTGCAATCGACCTGGGCGGGCATCACGCCGTTGCTGGCCGACGGCTTGCCTCGCGACTATCGCCTGACCCGAGCGGTGGGCATTTATGGCCAGGTCATGGCCGAGTTTGTCCTCACCTACATGCTGGGTCACGAGCGCGAAGTGCTGGCGCGGTTGGTCAGCCAGGTAGAGCGCAAGTGGGATAACCGCATGGGCCAGAGCCTGGCCGGGCGCAAGGCGCTGATCGTCGGCACCGGTGACATCGGCCAGCGCGTGGCCGAGTTTCTGCTGCCATTCGGCGTGCAGTTGTATGGCATCGCCAGCCAGGCCCGCGAGCAGGCACCGTTTATCGACGTGGTCGGGCTCGACCAGTTGGGCCGGCTGGTGGGGGAGGTGGATTACGTGATCAACCTGCTGCCCAACACGCCTGATACCCATGACCTGTACGACGCGGCGCTGTTCAAGCAATTCAAACCCACCGGTTTGTTTATCAACGTCGGACGCGGCGTGGCGGTGGTGGACGCCGACCTGGTCGAGGCGCTCAAAGAAGGGCACCTGGCCGGCGCGGTGATCGACGTGTGCCGTCAGGAGCCCTTGCCGCAACGCCACCCGTTCTGGACGGCATGGGGTTTGCTGTTGACCGGGCACAGCTCGGCCCCGACCTCGCCGCCAATGATGGTGGAGTTGTTTGTGCAGAACCTGCGGGCGTATCAGGCCAAGCAAGCGCTGCGCGGGGAAGTGGATTTCGAGCGCGGCTACTGACAAAACGCGGAAAAATGTGGGAGCGGGCTTGCTCGCGAATGCAGTGGATCAGTCAACACATTTTGTGGCTGCCACACCGCGTTCGCGAGCAAGCCCGCTCCCACATTGAGTGTATGCAAGTCTTAGAGACTGAAGTCACCCTCGGACACCAGCTCGCTCAACGGCTTGCGCGGGCTCGGCATTTCGCGCCCTTGCAGGTACTCCGGCAAACTCGACTTGTCACCCAGCTTGCCCACCGCCACGGCCGCATGCAGCGCATAACCCTGGGGAATCTTCAGCTCCTTGCGGGTCAGTTCCTGATCGAAGCCGGCCATGCCGTGGGTGTGCCAGCCACTGAGGCTGGCTTGCAGCGCCAGGTGGCCCCAGGCCGAGCCGGTGTCGAAGGTGTGCCACAGCGCCGGGGTTTCTTCTGTGGCGCCGGGGGCGATGAAGTCGGTTTTCGACGCGATGATGACCAGGGCCGACGCATGCTGCGCCCAATTGCGGTTGAATTCATTCAGCAGGCCCAGGAAACGCTCCCAATCCGGCGTGTCACGGCGCGCATACAGAAACCGCCACGGCTGCGAGTTGTAGGCCGAGGGTGCCCAGCGTGCGGCTTCGAAGAAACTCAGCAAGGTCTCTTGCGGGATGCTTTCGCCGGTAAAGGCACGGGGCGACCAGCGCTCGGTGAATTGGGTGTGGATCGGATAATCGGCAACACGGGGGTTATTGCTCATGGACAGACCCTGATGAAAAAAACGGGATTCAAAACTACTGCGCCCACCCAGGCCTGACAAGTCTTGCAACACCGTCAGTCGTAAGCGCTTGGCCCCAACGGGCTTGGGCACTAGACTGGCGGCCTTTTCACCTTCCGATACTGATGCAGAGCCATGGCCGCCAAAGTCGAACCTTTCTGGATACGCAAAACCCTTGAGCACCTCGACCAAGAGGAGTGGGAGTCATTGTGCGACGGCTGTGGCCTGTGCTGCCTGCAAAAGCTTGAGGATGAGGACGACAACAGCGTCTATTACACGCGTATCGCCTGCAAGCTGCTCGACCTGAAAACCTGCCAGTGCACCGATTACCCCAACCGCCGCGCCTCGGTGCCCGATTGCATCCAGCTCACGCCGGGCCAGGCCGACCAATTCAAATGGTTGCCGCCGACCTGCGGTTACCGCCTGGTCAGCGAGCGCAAGGACTTGCCGCTGTGGCATCACCTGGTCTGCGGCGACCGTGACGCGGTACACCACGAACGCATTTCCCAGTCCGGGCGCATGCTCAGCGAAGGCAGCGTGCCCGAGGACGACTGGGAGGATTACCTGATTTTCCGCGCAGGCTGAACGAGGAGTGTGTATGAAGGTGGCCGCCAAGTGGGCCGCGGGCCTGGTCGTGCTGGCGCTGAGCGGGCCGGGCTGGTGCGCGAAGAAAGTCGACCTGGATTACCACATCAAGCTGTTGCCCCAAAGCCAGCAGGCCGAGGTGCGCGTCAGCCTGTCCCAGGGCGCGGCGGTGCGCAGCCTGAACTTCGACCTGGGCCGCGACGGTGACTACAGCGACTTCAAGGCCGATGGCCAGTGGCAAGTCACGGGCAACCGTGGCCTGTGGCAACCCAGCCCTGACAAGGCCAGCCTGACCTACCGGGTGCGCCTGGCCCATGTGCGCAAGCCCGGCGTGTATGACACACGCATCACGCCCGGCTGGGCGTTACTGCGCGGCGAAGACCTGGTGCCGGCCGCACGTCTCGACCAGCAAGACGGTATCGAGCTGGTCTCACGTCTGATGTTCGAACTGCCGACGGGTTGGAAGAGCGTCGAAACGGCCTGGCCGCGCATCGGCCAGAACAAATTCCGCATCGACAACGTGTCCCGCCTGTTCGACCGTCCCACCGGCTGGATGCTGGCGGGCAACCTCGGCAGCCGCCGCCTGCGCCTGGGTGAAACCGACGTCACCGTGGCCTCGCCCAAGGGCCAGGGCATGCGCCGCATGGATGTGCTGACGTTGCTGACGTTTGTCTGGCCCCAGGTGGAAGCCGCGTTCCCGCGCCATCCCGGCAAACTGTTGATTGTCGGTGCCAGTGACCCGATGCGGCGGGGCGCTTATTCGTTACGCGATTCGATCTACCTCAACAGCCGCACGCCGCTGGTGGGCGAAAATGGCAGCAGCCCGCTGCTGCGCGAAGTGGTGCAGGCCATCGGACGTTTCAATGACCACGACAGCAGTGACTGGATCAGCGAGGGCTTGGGCGAGTACTACGCGATTGAGCTGATGCGACGTGCCGGTGGCATCACCGATGAACGCTATGCGGCGATCCAGGCGCGGCTGACCAAAGAAGGCAAAGATGTCACCACTCTCAAAGGCGAGCACGTCAACGGCGCGACGCTGGCGCGTTCGGTGGTGGTATTGCAGGAACTGGACCGTGAGATCCGCGTGAAGACCCACAACAAACGCTCCCTGGACGATCTGGCGCAGGCGGTGATGCGGGTGAACAGCGTCAACACCAAAGAATTCGTGCAGTTGGCCGAGAGTGTGATCGGTGAGTCGTCGGTGGTACTGGATTCCAAATTACTGCGCTGAGCAACAAAACTGTGGGAGCAAGCCAGCTCCCACATTTTAGATCTTCACAGTCTTGAAGACAGGGATCAGGCTTTAGGTTTCACCGCCTTTTCAGCCGCCACTTCAGCCTTGGTCTTCAGGTTCTTCAACTCTTCACCGGCACGTTCGATCTTGGTGCGCACGCTGTTCATTTCCTGGCGGCCCTGTTCCAGTTTGTCCTTGAGCGAACTGTGCCCGGTAAAGCCACGGGCCAGTGCCACGCCACCAATCGCCACCTGGATCAAGCCGAAAATCCCGCCGCGGCGCAAGCCTTTACCCACCATCATTACCCCGCCGGCCACCGAGCCGATGCGCTCCCAGCCATGCACGTTCTGGGTGGGTTGAGGCTTCAAGGGTGTGGCTTCGATGATAGGTCGCAAGGTTTTGCTGTCGCTCATGATCAGTCTCCAACAAGGGCAAGTGTTACTAGCTGACTATGCGCACGTGCCGGATGTTCCCGCAATGTCAGTACTTGGGGCCCGAACGGGTGTTATTGCCCTTGGCCAGGCGGTCGTAGAGCACCACGTTGACCGTAGCCGCCAGGTTCATGCAGCCGGTGGTGGGGATGTACACCACGTCCTCGCACCAGTCGCGGATCTCTTTGTCCAGGGAGCCGTCTTCGGGGCCGAAGATATACAGCGCGCGGTCGGGGTGGGTGTATTCAGGCAGCGGACGGGCGCCTTCGACCAGTTCCACGGCTACCGGAATGCAGCCCAGGGGCAGGATCTTTTTCAGGTCGTCGATGCCGATCAGCGGGATATCGTGGTGCACCTTCTTGGTGTCGGTGATGAAATCCCGGGCGCGCTCGTAACGCACGCCGGTGTAGAACACCGAGGCCACGCCGTAGCAGCCGGCGGCACGCATCACCGAGCCGACGTTTTCGGGGGATTTGGGGTTATACAGACCGATGCAGCTGTAGCGTTTATTGCCCACGGGGAAGGGTGCCTTGAGAAAAACGGCGATTATACGGCCTGGGGGGATGCAGTGCTTGGGCGATCGCATCGCGGGCAAGCCCGGCTCCCACAGGGAAATGCATTCCTACTGTGGGAGCTGGCTTGCCTGCGATGAGGCCGGAACAGGCAAAGAAGAACGTTAGTCGTCCTTCTTCATCAACCCCGCCAATGCCGCAAACGGGTTGTGCGTCGCCTTGGCAATGCTCGGGCTGCTGGTGGAGCCTTCGCCGAAGTACTGCTGGTCGGTGTAGCGCGAGTGTTCGTTGTCGTGGCAGTACAGGCACAGCAACTCCCAGTTGGAACCGTCCTGGGGGTTGTCATCATGGTTGTGGTTGCGGTGGTGGACGGTCAGTTCACTCAAGCGCTTGCCGGAAAACTCACGGGCGCAGCGGCCACACACGTGGGGGTACATCTTCAAGGCTTTATCGCGGTAGCCCATTTCGCGGTCGCGCTGGGCATCGGCGAGGATGCGGTCCAGCTTGGCGGTGTGGGAGGGCGGGTTGTTCGAGCTCATCATGGCTCCTGGCTATTATTGGGTGGTTCACGGACAAGGTTGATTCTAGCCGCTCCCACAGGGGATTGGCGCTATTGAATCAACCGTGATCAGCCCTTGAGCTTCTCTGCAATCCAGATGGTATGCCGCGTGCCCTTGTTGCCATGGGCAAACACTTGCACTTCCTCGGCCTTGAAACCGGCCTTGCGCAGTTTGTCACTGAACAGCTTGTCGGCACTGGCCGACCACACCGCCAGCACGCCCTTGGGCCGCAGGGCCTTGGCGCACGCGGCCAGGCCACTGGCCGAGTACAGCCAACTGTTAGCTTTTTGCGTGAGCCCCTCGGGGCCGTTGTCGACGTCGAGCATGATCGCATCAAAGCCTTGGGGCTCGGCCTGCAGTACCTTGGCCACGTCTTCCAGGCGGACCACGGTGCGCGGGTCCAGCAGCGGGCGACCGGATTTCTCCCCCAGCGGCCCACGGTTCCATTCCACGACGCCGGGCACCAGTTCGGCCACCACCACTTCGGCGCTCTTGCCCAAATGCTTGAGCGCCGCGGCCAAGGTAAAGCCCATGCCCAGACCGCCGATCAGCACCCGTGAACCCGGGCGCCCGGCCACTTTGCGGCAGGGAATCTCCGCCAGGGCATCTTCGGAGCCATGCATGCGCGTGTTCATCAACTGGCCACCGTCACCGCCCTGGATCTTGATGACGAAGTCCTCGCCGTATTCGAACAGGCACAAGGCACCGCCGTTGTCGGGGATTGGGGTGGTGTCGAGCAGAACGAAACGTTTCATGGAAATCTCATTGGGAAGGGCATTCTTGCGCGGTTGGGAGTAGCCTTAGGGCATTCCGGTCAGGCCATGGAGCCATCGATGAAGTGCAGCATTCTAACGGTCATTGTGTTGAGCGCGCTCGCATTGGGTACCGCGCAGGCTCAGGAGTTACAAACCGTACCGGTCGCGCCCACGCCAACCCCAGGCGCGCCGGGCACGCCAACACCCACGTTGTACCCGCAAGTCACGCCGCCCGTTGCGCCCAAGACCCAGAATGGCTCGCCGCCGCTGGCGCCCATCGTGCTGCCGGCGCCGCCCAAGGACCAGACGGTCCCTGGCCTGCAGCAGAACGACAGCAAGCCGAAAACGCCGGGCGGTTAGACCAACCCGAGAGCCTTGAACACAAAGGCATATTCGAGGGCGACGTCACGTAGCCCCTGATAGCGCCCGCTCATGCCGCCATGGCCGGCGCCCAGCTCGGTCTTGAGCAGCAGCAGGTTGTCGTCCGTCTTGATATCCCGCAGCTTGGCCACCCACTTGGCGGCTTCCCAGTACTGCACGCGGCTGTCGTTATAGCCGGCGATCACCAGCGTGGCCGGGTAAGCCTGGGCGCTGACGTTCTCGTACGGCGCGTAAGCCTTGATGCGCGCATACACCTCGGGTTCCTCGGGGTTGCCCCACTCGTCGTACTCGGTGATGGTCAGCGGCAGTTCCGGGTCGAGCATGGTATTGAGCACATCGACGAACGGCACTTCGGCAATCGCCGCCTGGAACAATTCCGGACGCTGGTTGAGCACCGCGCCGATCAACAGGCCGCCGGCACTGCCGCCGCTGATCGCCAGTTGCTGGGAGGTGGTCAGGCCCTCGGCGATCAAATGTTCGGCGCAGGCGATAAAGTCGCTGAAGGTGTTCTGCTTGTGTTCCTGCTTGCCGTTGCGATACCAGGCTTCCCCCAGCTCACCGCCGCCGCGCACATGGGCGATGGCAAACGCCACGCCACGGTCGAGCAAGCTCAGGCGCGCATGGGAGAACCACGGGTCCAGGCTTGAGCCGTAGGCACCGTAGCCATATAGGTACAGCGGCGTCGGCTTGCCGAGCTGGTCACGCTTGACCACCAGGCTGATGGGTACCTGAGTGCCGTCGGCGGAAGTGGCCCACAGGCGTTGGCTGACGTAATCGTCGGCGTTGAAGACGCCCAGCACCGGAGTTTCCTTGAGCACGACCTGTGCGCCTGTCGCCAGCTCAAGCTGGCGCACTTGGGCCGGGCGATTCAAGGCCTCATAGCGCAGGCGGATCTTGTCGCTGGGAAACTCCAGGCTGTTCTGCACGTAGAGGCTGTAGGCGGCGTCAGGCAATTGCACCCGATAGGCCGGCACATCCTCCGGGTGCACTTCGATGACTGGCAGGCCACCGATGCGCAGGCTCAAGGTCATGGCGTTGGCGTTCAGGCTCACGCCGTCGAGCATGACCTCGTCGCTGTGGGGGATCAGGTTCTGCCAGTCCGCTTCGGTGGGCGGCGTGCCGGTGTCGGCGGCCACGTACAGCGCATGGTTGATGCCGTCGCGGTTGCTGCGGATAAACCAGGTCCACTGGCCATTGCGCTTGCCGTGGTCGACGTCGTATTCGTGGTCTTCGACCCGTGGCGCCAGGCAGGTGAAGGCCAGGTGCGGTTGCTCGGCGTCCAGCGCCCAGACTTCGCTGGTGGTCTTGCTGCCCAGGGCCAGCAACAGTTGGCGTTCGGAGCTTGAGCGGTAGCAATGCAGGAAGAAACGGCCGTCGGGCTCGTGGAACACTTCCTGCGCGGCGGTGCCGTCCAGGCGATAGCGATACAGCTTGTGTGGGCGATGGGTGTCGTCCAGTTCGCCGAAAAACAGCGTCAGGCTGTCATTGGCCCAGGTCATGCTGCCATCGCAGTTGTCGAACGCCAGTTCGCTGACCTTGTCGGTCGCCAATTCCTTCACGAACAGGGTGTAAATCTCTTCGCCGCTGGTATCGAGGCTGTAGGCCAGGCGTTGGTGATCGGGGCTGATGCTGAACGCGCCCAGGGAGAAAAAGCCGCCATTGGCCAGCACGTTCGGGTCCAGCAACAGCTCTTCGCTGCTGGTGTCCACCTGGTTGCTGTCATCGGCCGGGCGGCGGCAGCGGTAATGGCGGGCGTATTCGTCGCCGGCGGTGGTGCGGGTGTAATACAGATACGGGCCCCAAGGGGAGGGCAGCGACAGGTCAGTTTCCAGAATGCGGCCCTTGATCTCGTCGAACAGGGTCTCGCGCAACGCTTGCTGATCGGCCAGTTGGGCTTCCTGCCAGGCGTTTTCGGCCTTGAGGTAGTCGAGCACCTCAGGGTTGTCGCGTTCTTGCAGCCAGGCATACGGGTCTGGGCCTGGGGCCTTGCGGGCAATCGGTGCGGTGGAAATAGGCATGGATAATTCCCTATCTGGCAGACGGTGGCAGGCATTGCAGCCGCGACACGCAAAAGCCGTTATCATAGCCGCCTGTTTGCCAACCTTGCCATGGACACCATGACCGAGAACGACTATCTGACCGCTTGGGGCCTTTACGCCTTCGCCGCTTTGGGCTGCCTGTTGGTGTGGTGGCGCATGACCCGCTGGATCTGGCGCTGGCTGCGCGAGCCCCTGCAATTGCTGATGGCGGTGTTGCTGCTCAGCCCGACCATTGTCGACCCGGTCAAGACCCAGTTTGCGCCGGCCGTGGCCATTACCGCCCTGGACCTGGTGCTCAAGGTCGGCAACAACGCTTGGCGCGCCATTTCCGATCTGTTCATGTACACGATGATCGCGTTTGCCCTGTACATCGTGTTTGTGCTGATTCGCTGGCCCATCGAGCGCGCCGCCAATGCTCGCCGTGAGCGCAAGGCGGCTGCGGCTGCGGATGCGGCCTTGGCCGCCGAGCCGGAAGACGACGAACCGTTCCGTCGTCCGGCGCCTGCCGGTGGTATGCGGGTCGAACCGCGCCTTTAACGTTGTTTGCCCTGCAGCGAGAGCCCTGGCATGTGTGAATTATTGGGCATGAGTGCCAACGTCCCCACCGATATCGTGTTCAGCTTTACCGGGCTGATGCAGCGCGGTGGGCGCACTGGCCCGCACCGCGACGGCTGGGGCATTGCCTTCTATGAAGGCCGCGGCCTGCGCCTGTTCCAGGACCCGGCTGCCAGTAGCGAGTCGGAAGTCGCATTGCTGGTTCAGCGTTACCCCATCAAGAGCGAAGTGGTGATCGGCCATATCCGCCAGGCCAATGTGGGCAAGGTCAGCCTGGCCAATACCCATCCGTTCGTGCGCGAGCTGTGGGGGCGTAACTGGTGTTTTGCCCACAACGGCCAACTGGCGGACTTCAACCCCCGCGCCACCTTCTACCGCCCGGTGGGCGATACCGACAGCGAAGCGGCGTTCTGCGACTTGCTCAACCGTGTGCGCGAAGCCTTCCCTGAGCCGGTGGACATCGAACAGGTGCTGCCCGACCTGATCGCCGCCTGCGCCGAATACCGCAGCAAGGGCGTGTTCAACTGCCTGCTCAGCGACGGCGACTGGCTGTTCTGCTATTGCTCGACCAAGCTGGCACAGATCACCCGGCGGGCGCCTTTTGGCCCGGCGCGCTTGAAAGATGTCGACGTGATCGTCGATTTTCAGGCCGAAACCACCCCCAATGATGTGGTAACGGTGATCGCCACCGAGCCGTTGACCGACAACGAAAACTGGACCCGCTACGAACCGGGCCAATGGAGCCTGTGGCGACGCGGTGAATGTGTCAGCCAGGGCGTTACCGAGTAAGGAATCGAGCATGTTGCTTAGCTATCTGCGGTTGGTGCTGTTTGCCGTTGGCTTGTTGGTCGGCGTGCAGGTGCCGGGGTTTATCAATGACTACGCCAAGCGCGTCGAAGCCCACCTGATCGAGGCCCAGACCGGCTTGCGCGGTTTCGAGTCCACGGCGCAGCAGTTCTTCAACGGTGATATGCAAGCCTTGGTGGCGCATTACCGCGCCAGCGATGACCCGGTATTCCAGAGCGACGCCAGCAGCCTGGGCGCTATGCTCGATCGCCAGCTCGAGTTGGACAAGCAATACCAGGCCATGCAAGGCCCGTGGTACATCCGTGCCCTGCAAGTGGCGGTGGCTGCCGACCCGGATATCCGTTCGGAGACCTGGAATGGCTACAGCTACCAGATTCTGCTGACGCCTGAAGCCATGGGCTGGGGCCTGGGCGGGGCGATGCTGTTGTCGTTCGGCATTGAATGCCTGTACCGCTTGATCGACTGGGTGGTGTTGGGCGGCCGGCGCCTGCGCCAGAGCCGGCCCATCGAAGAGCGGGACCTCAAGGGCCTCTGATCAAGGACCGACTCGGTCCAATGTGGGAGCTGGCTTGCCTGCGATAGCGGTGGGTCAGTTACCGATGTGCAGGCTGACCCACCGCTATCGCAGGCAAGCCAGCTCCCACAGTTTTGGGAACGATCAGTCGGGTTTATGCAGTTGCATGCGTTCTGCACCGACTTGCTCGGCATAGCGGGCGACGACTTTCTGGCACAACCCCACAATTTCCTCCACCAACTCCACCCCCACGCGCCACGACACCACTACTTGCAAGTTCGGCAGGCGCTGGGCCATGGGCAGCATCACCAATTCCCCTCGCTCCAGCTCTTCGCTCACCAGCACCGGCGGCAGTGCGCCGATGCCGAAGCCATCGCGCAGCAACCGGGTAATCGCCGACACCGAGTTCACGCAGTTCATGCGCGGTGCGGCCACGCCATTGGCCTGCATCAAACTCAACACGTCCTGATGCGGGTGAGAGTTTTTCGAGTAGGTGATGATGCGCTCCTGGGCCAGTTCGGCGAGGGAGGCGTAGTCGCGGTTGTAGATCGACTGGCTGGCCACGATCCAGGCCATGGGGTGGCTGGCCAGTTCCAGGCTGCGCACGGTTTCCAGGCGCAGCAGGTCGGTTTGCAGGATCAGGTCAAGAAAGCCTTTTTGTAGCTGATCGCTGAGGTTAAGCGCGGTATCGGCGATCAGCTCGATCTCCACCAGCGGGAACAGCTTCATCAGTTCAGCGACCAGCGGGCTGAGCCAGGTGTGGATCACCGTGTCCATCGCGCCGATCCGAATGCGCCCGACCTTGCTGCTGGTGGTCTCCAGAGACTGCTTCAAGCCCTGCATGGTCACCATCATTTGCTCGGCATAGTCGAGCACTTTCAAGCCTTCCGGGGTCAGGCTTACACCACGCGAATCACGTAGGAAAAGTTTCACCCCCAGCTCGCTTTCAAGCACGGCAATGCGGCTGGAAATCGAGGCCTGGGTGGTGAACAGCTTCTCGGCCGTCAACCGAAAGCTCTTGAGCCTGGCCACCCAGACGAAGGTTTCGAGGAACTTCAAATTCATGGGATCAACTTTTTCTTATGCATGGATCGGTTTTTATTAGTTGGACGTCGCACCGGGCAAGCGCCAAAAATCGAGCCGTTCCACGATAAGCGTCGTTGGGGTGCCAGGACAAGTTGCGAGTTCTGTGTAATAAATCCCACACTACAAAAAAACAAAACCTACAGGAGCGACCACCGTGAGCCGCCTGCTACTGAACTGCGACATCGGCGAAAGCTTTGGCAACTGGACCATGGGGCTGGACGCCGAAGTCATGCCGTTCATTGATTGCGCCAACGTGGCCTGCGGCTTCCATGCCGGCGACCCGAGCATCATGCGCAAGACCGTCAGCCTGGCGTTCAAGCACGGCGTGCAGGTGGGCGCCCATCCGGCCTACCAGGACCTGCAAGGCTTCGGCCGGCGCTCCATGAATTACACGTCGCAGGAAATCCAGGACCTGTTGCACTACCAGATCGGCGCGCTGGATGGCATCTGCCGCGCTCAGGGCGGGCGCGTCAGCTATGTGAAACCCCATGGTGCGATGTACAACGACATGATGGCCAACCCCGCGCAGTTGCGTGCGGTGATCCAGGCCGTGGCCGCCTACGGCGACCTGCCGCTGATGCTGCTGGCCACCCGGGATAACCGCGCGGCCCAAGCGTTGGGTGATGAATACGGGGTGACGCTGTGGTTCGAAGCCTTTGCCGACCGTGCCTATGACAGCAACGGCCATCTGGTTTCCCGCCAGTTGCCCGGCGCGGTGCACCACGACAGCGAAACCATTGTGCAGCAGGCCCTGACCCTTTCCCGTGGCGAATCGCTGATTGCCAGCGACGGCAGCTCATTGGTACTCCAGGCCAATACCCTGTGTGTGCATGGCGACAACGCCAGCTCGGTGGCTGCCGTGCAGCGTATCCGCGAAGCGTTGAAAACAGCATGAACCCACGCATCGAAGTGGTGGCGATCGACTGCCTGATGGTGCGCCTGTTTGATGTGATCGCCGAAGCCAACATGCCGTGGATGCTGGCGGCTACCGAGCGCCTGCACAATGGCTTTGGCTTGGCATTGGTGGACCTGGTGCCGTCCTACACCACCTTGATGGTGCATTACGATCTCACTGCGCTAACCCCGGCCCAGGCCCGGGCGCTGATTGACCAGGCCCTTACCGACCTGCAACCCCAGGCCCAGGGCAGCGGCCAATGCCATGTGTTGCCAGTGTGGTACGACCTGAGTGTCGGCCCGGAACTGACCTTGCTGTCCCAGCGCAGCGGGCTGGCCGTGGAGGAGGTGATCCGCCGCCACAGCGCCCACGAGTACCAGGTGTTCGCCCTCGGTTTTGCCCCTGGGTTTGCCTTTATGGGGCTGGTGGACGAAGTGCTCGCCACCCCACGCCTCAACACGCCGCGCAAACGCGTGGCCGCTGGCAGTGTCGGTATCGCCGAGCGGCAGACCGCCGCTTACCCGGTGGTGTCCCCAGGCGGCTGGAACCTGATCGGCCGCACCCCGGCCAAACTGTTCGACCGTGAGCGCGACGGCTACAGCCTGATGCAGCCCGGCGACACGGTGCGCTTCGCCTCGGTCAGCCACGCCGAATTCATCAACTTGGGTGGCGATGACACGCCGTTGGAGGCGCAAGCATGAGCCGCTTGATCATCGAGGCCAGCACGCCACTGTGCCTGTTGCAGGACGCCGGTCGTTTTGGTGTACGCCACCTGGGCGTGACCCAGGGCGGCGCGCTGGATTGGGTGTCGATGTCCTGGGCCAACTGGCTGTTGGACAATGCCCTGGATGCGCCGGTGGTGGAGATCACCCTTGGGGGCTTTACCGTACAGGCCGAGGATTATTGCCTGCTGGCCTTGGCCGGTGCGGACCTGGGCGCCTATGTCGATGAGCGAGCGATAAGCCCCGGTCGCAGTTTTATCCTGCAAAAGGGCCAGCGACTGCGCTTCACCCAGCCGTTCAATGGGGCACGCGCTTATCTGGCCGCGCCCGGTGGCTTTGATGCGCAGGCGGTACTGGGCAGTTGCGCAACGGTCGTGCGCGAAGCGTTGGGTGGGGTGGACGGTTTCGGCAAGGCCTTGGCCGAAGGCGGGCGGTTGGCGTATTCCGGTACGGGCGGCGCGATGAAGGTGCTGGCTAGCCCGGATTTGCAATCCGGTGCATCACTGGACGTGATCATCGGCGCGCAGATAGGCCAGTTCAGCGGGCAGAGTCTGTTTGATGCCTTCAACGCCGAATGGTCTCTGGACAGCCGTGCCGACCGTATGGGCGTGCGTTTGCTCGGCACGCCGTTGCAGTATCAGGGGCCGTCGTTGATTTCCGAAGGGATACCGTTGGGCGCGATCCAGGTGCCCCCGGATGGGCAGCCGATTGTGTTGCTCAATGACCGGCAGACGATCGGTGGTTATCCGCGGTTGGGCGCGTTGACGCCTTTATCCTTGGCGCGGCTGGCGCAGTGTTTGCCGGGGGAAAAAGTCCGGTTGGCCCCGGTGGTGCAGGAAACAGCGCATCGGCAGCACATAGAGTATTTACGCAGGTTTTCAGCGTAAATGGGTTTTAAAGATGAGTCCTACGACATTGCAGAATTTTGTCGTCTTTGCCCCAGCGCACAGCCATGCAAGCCTTGAGTGGCTTATTCACTATCAGGCTTTGCTATGCGCTATTTGAAGATATATGCCCAGGATGTACTCGATAACGATATTCCGGATGTGGTCTGGTCTATCTGGAGTTTTATGACACCGCCCAAACCCCCGCGCTTGTGCATCGGGCAACGGCATTTGATATTACTGACGATGGCCAGTTTGACTGGATTATTGCGGATGATCTCAATCAAGACGGCATTGTCGACAAGGTTGACCGGGAGATGGCACTGGAGTTTTCCCAGCTGTTTCTGGCGTTCCAGTGGTTCAGTCTCGATGAGCCCTTTGACAAATACCTGAAGGTGTTTGCCGGCGACTTCGATGACAACGGGATTCCTGATACGGTGCGGCTGCACTTCCATCAGGGCGAGGGAGACCCTCGAGATGAAACCATCGTCTATTCGGCGGCGGTATACAGCGACGGAAATGGTCAAGGGGCCAGTGTTTCGATCAATCAGGATGTGAACAACGACGGGAAAGTGGACCGCCAGGATTCAGAACTGATCAAACAGTTCGCTGCGCTCTTTCTCAGGTTTTCCTGGATCGACAACGAGCACTGCTGAGTGCCGTGCCTGTAGCCGATAGCATCGGCTACAGGCCAGGGTTCACTTGGATAGAAAACGCATGCCCTCTTCAAGCCCGCGCAGCGTCAGCGGATACATTTGATCCTCCACCAACTCCCGCACGATCCCCGTCGACGCCGTATAGCCCCAGGTATCTTTCGGGTAGGGGTTAATCCAGATCAGCTTCTTGTACTTGGCCATGAAGCGCTGCATCCACACATACCCCGGCTCCTCGTTCCAATGCTCGACGCTGCCACCGGCCTGGGTGATTTCATAGGGCGCCATGGCCGCATCGCCGATAAAAATCACTTTGTAGTCGGCGCCGTATTTGTGCAGCAGGTCCTGGGTGGAGGTGCGTTCGGAAGTACGGCGCTGGTTGTTCTTCCACACCGATTCGTACACGAAGTTGTGGAAGTAAAAATACTCCAGGTGCTTGAACTCGGTCTTGCACGCGGAGAACAGCTCCTCGCAGATCTTCACGTGGGCATCCATCGAGCCGCCGATGTCGAACAGCAGCAACAGCTTGATAGTGTTACGCCGTTCGGGGCGCATCTGGATATTCAGCAAACCGGCATCGCGGGCTGTGTGGTCAATGGTGCCGTCGATATCCAGCTCTTCGGCCGCGCCCTGGCGGGCAAACTTGCGCAGGCGGCGCAGGGCGATCTTGATGTTGCGCGTGCCCAGTTCCACCTGGTCGTCGAGGTTCTTGTACTCGCGCTGGTCCCAGACTTTCACCGCCTTGCCCTGACGCTTGCCGGCGTCACCGACGCGAATGCCTTCAGGGTTGTAGCCGCCAGAACCAAAGGGGCTGGTGCCGCCGGTGCCGATCCACTTGTTGCCACCGGCGTGGCGTTCTTTCTGTTCTTCCAGGCGTTTCTTGAACTCCTCGATCAGCTTGTCGAGGCCACCCAGGGACTGGATCTGCGCGCGTTCCTCATCGCTCAAGGAACGTTCGAATTCCTTGCGTAGCCATTCTTCGGGGATCAGCGCCTGCAGGTGGTCGTCGAGCTTTTCCAGGCCGTTGAAATAGGCGCCGAAGGCCCGGTCGAACTTGTCGAAATGCCGCTCGTCCTTGACCAGGATCGCCCGGGCCAAGTAGTAGAACTCGTCCATGTCGGCGAAGGTCACGCGCTGTTTGAGCGCGTTGATCAGGTCGAGCAGCTCGCGCACCGACACCGGTACCTTGGCGGCACGCATTTCGTTGAACAGGTTGAGCAGCATCAGCGATTACCGCGACGGCTCATGAACGCCAGACGCTCCAGCAACTGCACGTCTTGCTCGTTCTTCACCAGGGCGCCAGCCAGGGGAGGGATGGCCTTGGTCGGGTCGCGCTCGCGCAGCACTGCTTCGCCAATATTGTCGGCCATCAGCAGCTTGAGCCAGTCGACTAGCTCGGAGGTGGACGGTTTTTTCTTCAGGCCCGGCACCTTGCGCACATCGAAGAACACGTCCAGCGCTTCGCTGACCAGGTCTTTCTTGATGTCCGGGTAGTGCACGTCCACGATCTTTTGCAGGGTGGTGCGGTCGGGGAAGGCGATGTAGTGGAAGAAGCAGCGGCGCAGGAACGCGTCCGGCAGCTCTTTTTCGTTGTTGGAGGTAATGATGATGATCGGGCGCTTCTTGGCTTTGATGGTCTCGTCGATTTCGTAGACGTAGAACTCCATCTTGTCGAGTTCTTGCAGCAGGTCGTTGGGGAACTCGATGTCGGCCTTGTCGATTTCATCGATCAGCAGGATCACCCGCTCTTCTGATTCAAAGGCTTCCCACAGCTTGCCCTTCTTCAGGTAGTTGCGCACGTCGTGCACCTTGTCCACGCCCAGTTGCGAGTCGCGCAGGCGGCTGACCGCGTCGTACTCGTACAGGCCCTGGTGCGCCTTGGTGGTGGACTTGATGTGCCAGGTGATCAACCTGGCACCGAAGGATTCGGCCAGTTGCTCGGCAAGCATGGTCTTGCCGGTGCCCGGTTCGCCCTTGACCAGCAGCGGCCGCTCCAGGGTGATGGCGGCGTTGACGGCCAGTTTCAGGTCATCGGTAGCCACATAGGCCTGGGTGCCTTCGAACTTCATCGGTCATTCCTCGAATTCATCAATGGCCTGACTATACCGCGCAGCCCCGGCGACTGTGAACGCAGACGGGCTATTCAGTCTCTGAATGGCGGGTCACATCAGCCCTGGCCCATGCAGGGAGTGTGGAGCCAGCTCCCACAGGGTTAATCAGCGCTGGGCTTGGGCTGTTCGTAACGAGCATTGAACGCCTGGATGAACCCATTGCGCAGAATCGCGATCACCGCAGAAAACGCGCTGACATTTTGCTGATGCACGCTACCGCTCAGCTCTACACGGGTGGCGAACTGGTTTTTACGCTGGTTTTTCAGCACGGTTTCGCTGGCGCCCACCACGGCTTCCCAGATCGAACGGAAGATATTCTTGTCCTGGTTTTCAACGTCTTGTTGCCAGTCGAACACCTCCACATCGCGCAGCAGCGGCTTGATGTAGCCGCTGAGCCGGCCATTCTCAGCCTGGGCTTCGATCACCACATCACCCGTGCCAGCCTTGAAGTCGAACTTGCCATAGGCAGAGGCGAAGTCATTCATGCGTTTTAGTTGCAGGTCGCGGGCGCGGAAGCGGAACTCGAACTCTTCGAAATCGCTCAGCGGGTCAAAGGTGGCGTTGGCTTCCAGGGGCGCCTGGCCTTGCAGCAGTGCCTTGCCTTCAAAGCGTGCATCACGCTTGCCTTTGACATCCACCACATTGGTCAGGTTGTAGAAGCTGGCGTTGACCCCGGTGGCGTTTATATTCACCTGGGGCTTGGAGCTGAAGTTATGGAAGGCGATCTCGCCGTCTTCGATGCGCACTTCATTGAGGGTAATCGGCAGCAGCTTGCGCAGTTGTTCCTGCCAGTCGGTGCCTTTACCGGTCTGGGACGCCTGTTTGTTGGCCCCGCCGTCGACGAAGTTGATCTGCGGGCGCACAAAATGTCCTTCGGCCACGACGGCATGGTCGTACCACAGCGAATGCCAACTGACTGCGAACTCGATCAGCGGCGCCTTGACGAACGGTACCGGGACCTTGCCGTCCACCTTGACGATTTGCAGGCCGTTGATCCGGTATGCGCCGCGCCATAGCGCCAGGTCCACATCGGCAATCTCGCCGCGGTAATCGCCCATGTTGGCGAGTTTGTCGTTCAGGTAGTTGCGTACCAGGTAGGGCAGCGCGATGTGCACGGCAATCAGGACCAGCACCAGAGCGGCGATTGTCCCTAACGGCCAACTGTAGCGACGTTTCATTGGGCAGTTCTCCTAGCTTGTAGGGGATTGACTGTTCTGATCGTCGCAACGTTCCTCCTTCTGGACGCTTGGGAGCACGAGGCATACCCTTGGGGCCTTTCCCAAAGTCTCGACAACAGGAATCGCCATGAGCCGCATCTTCGCAGACAACGCGCACTCCATCGGTAATACGCCTCTGGTTCAGATCAACCGCATCGCACCGCGTGGCGTGACGATCCTGGCCAAGATCGAAGGGCGCAACCCGAGTTATTCGGTCAAGTGTCGCATTGGCGCCAGCATGGTCTGGGATGCGGAAAGCAGCGGCAAGCTCAAGCCGGGCATGACCATTGTCGAGCCGACTTCGGGCAACACCGGTATCGGCCTGGCGTTTGTCGCCGCCGCCCGTGGCTACAAATTGCTGCTGACCATGCCGTCGTCCATGAGCCTTGAGCGCCGTAAAGTGCTCAAGGCTCTGGGCGCCGAACTGGTGCTGACCGAGCCGGCCAAGGGCATGAAGGGCGCCATCGACAAGGCTGCCGAGATCGTCGCCAGCGACCCGGCCACCTACTTTATGCCGGCCCAGTTCGATAACCCGGCAAACCCTGCGATCCACGAGAAAACCACCGGCCCGGAAATCTGGAGCGACACCGATGGCGCCGTGGACGTGCTGGTGGCAGGCGTGGGGACCGGCGGCACGATCACCGGGGTATCACGCTATATCAAGAACACGGCGGGCAAGCCGATTCTGTCGGTGGCCGTGGAACCCATGGTTTCCCCGGTGATCACCCAGGCCTTGGCGGGTGAAGAAATCAAGCCCAGTCCGCACAAGATCCAGGGCATCGGCGCCGGTTTCGTGCCAAAAAACCTCGACCTGTCGATGGTCGACCGCGTGGAGCTGGCGACCGACGAGGAGTCCAAGGCCATGGCCCGACGCTTGATGCTGGAAGAAGGCATCTTGTGCGGGATCTCCTGTGGCGCCGCCATGGCCGTGGCCGTGCGCCTGGCCGAGAAGCCAGAGATGCAGGGCAAGACTATTGTGGTGATCTTGCCGGACTCCGGTGAGCGCTACCTGTCGAGCATGTTGTTCAGCGATTTGTTTACCGAGCAGGAAAACCAGGCCTGATCTTAAGAGCAACCCTGTGGCGAGGGAGCTTGCTCCCGCTGGGTTTGTGTGCGGGACCCTTTTTTCTCTGGTCCGTCTCTCCCCCACCCGCGGACGCTCCCCTCCCCCCAGGGTTTGTGTTTGATCTCGGCCGGGTCCGGCGCGCCGCCCGAAGGG
>NZ_WJZM01000044.1:0-49136 GCF_021609545.1 Pseudomonas sp. PA-1-6B | reverse complement strand
GGAGGGGATTGTAGTCCTCTGTAGGACTTGCTCCTAGAGGGGATGTCGGTGATAGCTCGATAGAGGGTATAGGCTGAGAGGCAAATGGCTTGTCAGAAAGCTATCGCAGGCAAACCAGCTCCCACCCATCGAGCCCGGGCTTGCCTGCGATGCGCTGCTTAGCCTTCAACCGGCGGAATATGCCCGAACATCTCCTGCACGAACTTCACCCGTTCCTCGGGGGTTTCTGTCACCCCGGCCGCCTTGAGCTCTTCAAGCCGTGCCTCCACCGCATGGGTGCGCAAAGTCAGGCCGCAATCGTTGGCAATCTGGATGTTCAGCCCAGGCCGAGCGTTCAGCTCGAGGATCAATGGGCCTTTTTCCTGGTCCAGCACCATGTCCACGCCGATATAACCCAGCCCGCACAGCTCATAGCAGCCGGCGGCGAGCTTCATGAAACCGTCCCAGTTGGGCAGTTGCACGCCATCCACCGCGTTGGTGGTGTCGGGGTGCTTGGTGATGATGTTGTTCAGCCAGGTGCCGCGCAGGGTCAGGCCGGTGGCCAGGTCTACACCCACGCCAATCGCGCCCTGGTGCAGGTTGGCCTTGCCGCCGGACTGGCGGGTGGGCAAGCGCAGCATCGCCATCACCGGGTAGCCCATCAGCACGATGATGCGGATGTCCGGCACGCCTTCATAGCTGATGCTCTTGAAGATCTGGTCGGGCACCACGCGGTACTCGATCAACGCGCGGTCGCGGTGGCCGCCGAGGGAATACAGGCCGGTGAGGATGCTGGAAATCTGGTGCTCGATCTCCTCATGGCTGATGATTTTGCCGGACACCGTGCGATAGCGCCCTTCAAACCGGTCGGCCACCACCAGGATGCCGTCGCCGCCGGCGCCCTGGGCGGGCTTGATCACGAAGTCGCTGCGCCCACCGATAATCTCGTCGAGCTTGTCGATCTCCTTTTCGGTGGAGATCACCCCGTACATTTCCGGCACGTGGATGCCGGCCGCCAGGGCCCGTTCCTTGGTGATGATCTTGTCATCCACGATGGGGTACAGGCTGCGCTTGTTGTACTTGAGCACGTAGTCGGCATTACGCCGGTTAATGCCCATGATCCCCCGCGCTTCCAGGGCCTTCCAGGTCTTCCAGAAGCCGAACATCAAGAGTCAGCCTTCAGGAACGCCTTGAAACGCACCAGCTCGGTGAGGCGATAGCCGCGGTAGCGACCCATGGCCAGCATGAAGCCCACCAGGATCAACAGGATCGCCGGGAAGGTGAACACGAAGTAGACCAACTCCGGCACGCTCATGATCAGGTGCGCCAGGGACGCAGCGAACAGCGTGCCAATCGCCACTTTCAGCGCATGGTTGGCGCCACGCTCCTCCCAGGTGATCGACAGGCGTTCGATGGTCATGGTCAGGATCACCATCGGGAACAGCGCCACCGACAAGCCGCGTTCCAGCCCCAGCTTGTGGCTGAACAGGCTGATGGCGGCAATCAGCACCACCACGAAGGTCAGCACCACCGACAGCCTCGGCAGCATCTGCAGTTTAAGGTGTTCAAGGTACGACCGGAGCGACAGGCCCAGTGCCGTGATGATCGTGAACAGCACAATCCCGAAGCCCAGCTGGGTCTCGCGGAATGCCAGGGCGATCAGTACGGGGGTGAAGGTGCCCAGGGTCTGCAGGCCGATCAGGTTGCGCAGGATCAAGATCACCAGCACGCCTATCGGGATCATCACCATGATCATGAAGGTCTGCTGGGTTTGCAGCGGCAGGCCGTACAGCGAGTATTCGAGGAAGTTGGCGTCGGTGTTTTCGTCCGTCAGCTTGGCCAGGCGGATGGCGTTCATCTCGCTGTTGTTCAGGCTGAAGGTCACCATGGCTTTCTTGCCGCCATCGACGGTGATCAGGTTTTCATCGCCGGTCCACCACAGCAGGCGGTCGGCGGGCAGGCCCTGTTCACCAGTCTCCGGGTTGAAGTACAGCCAGTCGTTGCCGTTGAAACTGCGCAGCCATAGTTCCGGGGTTTGCGGCTGGTCGGCCACCAGGCGGATGGTGTGGACTTTCTCTACCGGCACGTGGGCGATGGACAGCAGCAGTTCGACGATCTTGGCTTTGTGCGGCGTCGAGGGGTCGCCGGCCAGCAGCAACTTCACATTGTCGTCGTTGAGGTTGTTGGTGCGCTTGATGGCCTCACTGATAAAGGTCTCGACGTCGGCCGAGTGCTGGCGGATCGGGGCCAGCAAGGCTTCGGCGGCGATCTTCTCGGGGCCTTCCACGGGCATGCTGTCGCGGAAGGTCGGGCCTTTGATCTTGACCTTTTCGCCGCTGTAGCGCTTGGTCAGCACCAGGCGGTAATAGAGGGTCTGGTTGCCCTTGGCCCGACGCGCCGACCAGGTGACCTTGCGGTTGCCGTCGATGCGGTTGACGCTCACCCCGTAGTTGTTCGAGATAAAGCTCTCATTGAGGCTGACGAAGTCGCGGCTCAAGGGCGGCACGAACATCTGGATCTTGACCGGGTCTTTCGGGTTGGCGACGAACTCGACCTTGGCGTCGATGTTCCACAAGTCGTCGGTGGCATCTTCGGTGACGGGAATTCCCAGCACGAAGATCTGATAAGCGGTGACCGAAATGCCCAGCACCACCAGCAAGGTGATCAGGATTTTCAGGTGCAGGGTCAGAGAGCGCATTCGGTTTACTCGGCGGTATTAAGCGTCGGCGGCGCAGGCGGGTTTGCCTGCTGCATATTTAAGACTAGGGTCGACCAGCGCATCAAAGCGTTTCAAGGCTTCGGAGCCAATCAGCAGCGGGTATTGGAATGCGCTGCGGTCAGTCAAGTTCACTTCGATGCTGCGTAAAGCACTGCCCATGCAGATATCCAGCGCAATCACTGGGCGGGCGGTGTAGTTCTTGTCCTCATCGGGATCGTAGTCGCCGGCGCGGCGCTTGATCTTGCTGACGCGCGCCAGGGGCAGTTCGATGGGGTGGGAATGGGCGGTGTCGATGGCCAGGTAGAAGCGTACCCAGGATTCGCCATTGCGCTTGAAGCGCTTGATATCGCGGGCACTCAACGAGGCGGTCTTGGCGCCGGTGTCGAGTTTGGCCGCCACTTCCAGGTCGATACCCGCAAGCTTGGCGTATTCATTCAGGCCGTACACGGTCTTCTCGGCGCCAGCGCCAAGGCTCGGTATGCACAGCAGGCACATCACTAGTAGGTAAGGCTTGAGTCTCATAAATCCTGAGGCAGGGCAGTGCACTGTTCATTTCATGGGGACTGGCATTGCTGCGCAATCTCGGGTGCGCCCTTTCATCATTTGATGTCAGGCAAAAGCGGCGGGCATTCTAACATGATGCTTTTTTGGCGCCAGCGCTGGCAGGCGGCCATGCCTTGGCAAGCGAATGAGGGGGTTATTAGACGATTGTCGACAATGTGTATTTATTCTTTGACTGTGAGAGGCTTATTGGCTAGTTTTTGCGGCATTGATTTTAAAGGTGTCGACAATATGCTGGAGCAACTGGAAAAACCATCGGTGGCACCAGACGATTCCCAGACCATGTCGGAGAACGTCTTCCGGCGTATCCAGGCCGCCATCGTCAAAGGCGAAATCGCCCCCGGCAGCAAGATTTCCGAGCCGGAGCTGGCGCGCACCTACGGCATCAGTCGCGGCCCGCTGCGCGAAGCGATCCATCGCCTGGAAGGCCAGCGCCTGCTGGTGCGGGTGCCTCATGTCGGCGCACGCGTGGTGTCTTTGAGTCATGCCGAGCTGGTCGAACTGTATGAGATTCGCGAGTCCCTGGAGGGCATGGCCTGTCGCCTGGCCGCCGAGCGCATGACTGACGCAGAGATCGAGGAGCTGCGCCAGGTGTTGCACACTCACGAACGGGATGCGGCGTTCCAGGCCGGTGTCGGCTATTACCAGCAGGAAGGCGACTTCGATTTTCACTACCGCATCATTCAAGGTGCCGGTAACCGCACCCTCACCCAAATGCTCTGCGGCGAGCTGTATCAACTGGTGCGCATGTACCGCATCCAGTTCTCCGCCACCCCCAATCGTCCACGCCAGGCCTTTGCCGAGCATCACCGCATTCTGGACGCGATTGCCGATCGCGACGGTGAACTGGCCGAACTGTTGATGCGCCGGCATATCGGCGCCTCCAAACGCAACATTGCCCGTCACTTCCCGGACGGTGCGCCTTCATCACGAGGTGAGTCATGAGTTCCAACAACAACAGCACTCCCGGCCAGCGTTTCCGTGACGCCGTCGCCAGTGAACAGCCCTTGCAAGTGGTGGGCGCCATCAACGCCAACCATGCGCTGTTGGCCAAGCGCGCCGGCTTCAAGGCGATTTATCTGTCAGGTGGCGGTGTAGCCGCCGGCTCCCTCGGCGTGCCGGACCTGGGTATCACCGGCCTGGATGACGTGCTCACCGACGTGCGCCGCATTACCGACGTGTGCGACCTGCCGCTGCTGGTGGACGTGGACACCGGTTTCGGCTCCTCGGCGTTCAACGTGGCGCGTACCGTCAAGTCGATGATCAAGTTCGGCGCCGCCGCCATCCATATCGAAGACCAGGTGGGCGCCAAGCGCTGCGGTCATCGCCCCAACAAAGAAATCGTGTCCCAGCAGGAAATGGTCGACCGCATCAAGGCCGCCGTGGATGCGCGCACCGATGACAGCTTCGTGATCATGGCGCGTACCGACGCCCTGGCAGTCGAGGGCCTGGAGTCCGCCCTGGAGCGTGCAGCCGCGTGCATCGAGGCCGGTGCCGACATGGTATTCCCGGAAGCCATCACTGAACTGGAGATGTACAAGCTGTTCGCCTCCCGCGTGAAGGCGCCGATCCTGGCGAACATCACCGAGTTCGGCGCGACACCGCTGTACACCACCGAACAGTTGAAATCTGCGGATGTTTCCATTGTGCTGTACCCGCTCTCGGCCTTCCGTGCCATGAACAAGGCCGCCGAGAATGTCTACACCGCGATTCGTCGCGACGGTACCCAGCAGAACGTGATCGACACCATGCAAACGCGCATGGAGCTTTACGATCGCATCGACTACCACACCTTCGAGCAGAAGCTCGACGCGCTGTTTGCCGCGAAAAAATAAACCCTGTGGTTCCCTGAACAACTACAAAATTGGAGAACGAACATGGCTGAAGCTAAAGTATTGAGTGGTGCTGGCCTGCGTGGCCAGGTCGCCGGGCAGACTGCACTGTCCACCGTGGGCCAGGCCGGCGCTGGCCTGACCTACCGTGGCTACGACGTGCGCGAACTGGCCGCCGACGCCCAGTTTGAAGAAGTCGCCTACCTGCTGCTGTACGGCGAACTGCCAACCCAGGCCGAGCTGGCCGCCTACAGCAACAAGCTGAGCAAACTGCGTGACCTGCCCCAGGCGCTCAAGGAAGTGCTCGAACGCATCCCCGCCGACGCCCACCCGATGGACGTGATGCGCACCGGTTGCTCGTTCCTGGGCAATATCGAGCCGGAGAAAGACTTCAGCGTACAGCGCGATGTCACCGACCGCCTGCTCGCCGCGTTCCCGGCGATCATGTGCTACTGGTATCGCTTCAGCCACGACGGCCAGCGCATCGATTGCGTGACCGACGAGCCAAGCATCGGTGGCCACTTCCTGCATTTGCTGCATGGCAAGAAGCCGAGCGAGCTGCACGTCAAAGTGATGAACGTGTCACTGATCCTCTACGCCGAACACGAATTCAACGCTTCGACCTTCACCGCACGGGTGTGTGCATCGACATTGTCCGAACTGTATTCCTGCGTCACCGCTGCCATCGGCTCCCTGCGCGGCCCGCTGCATGGCGGTGCCAACGAAGCGGCGATGGAAATGATCGAGCGTTTCTCCTCGGCCCAGGAAGCGGTTGAAGGCACCCTTGGCATGTTGGCGCGCAAAGACAAGATCATGGGCTTTGGCCACGCGATCTATAAAGACAGCGATCCGCGCAATGAGGTGATCAAGGGCTGGTCGAAAAAACTCGCTGACGAAGTGGGCGACACTGTGTTGTTCCCGGTCTCCGAAGCCATCGACAAGACCATGTGGGAACAGAAGAAGCTGTTTCCCAACGCCGATTTCTACCATGCCTCGGCGTACCACTTCATGGGCATCCCGACCAAGTTGTTCACGCCGATCTTCGTATGCTCGCGCCTGACCGGCTGGGCTGCGCATGTGTTCGAGCAGCGCGCCAACAACCGCATCATCCGTCCAAGCGCCGAGTACACCGGCGTTGAGCAGCGCAAGTTCGTGCCAATCGAACGTCGCTGAATGGGATGGGCTGTGCCCGCTGGTTCATGTGCTTTTTTGTGGGAGCTGGCTTGCCTGCGATGGCATCACTGTGGTGTGACAGGTACACCGAGGTGATGCCATCGCAGGCAAGCCAGCTCCCACAGGAAACAAAGCCAGTGTCGACAGTTCACCTTTCGAACTTACCGTGACCGAGTCCTGATGATGAACACTGAATTTCGCAAACCGCTCCCCGGCAGCCGCCTGGATTTCTTCGACGCCCGTGCGGCTGTCGAGGCAATCACCCCCGGCGCCTACGCCGCGCTGCCCTACACCTCGCGCGTGCTCGCCGAGAACCTGGTGCGCCGTTGCGACCCGGCCACTCTCGACGCGTCCCTGAGCCAACTGATCGAGCGCAAGCGCGACCTCGACTTCCCGTGGTTCCCGGCCCGCGTGGTGTGCCATGACATCCTCGGCCAGACCGCACTGGTCGACCTCGCCGGCCTGCGCGATGCCATCGCCCAGCAAGGCGGCGACCCGGCGCAGGTCAACCCGGTGGTGCCCACCCAACTGATCGTCGACCACTCCCTGGCCGTCGAGGCCGGTGGTTTTGACCCGCAAGCCTTCGAAAAAAACCGCGCCATTGAAGACCGTCGCAACGAAGACCGTTTCCACTTTATCGAGTGGACCAAAAAGGCCTTCAAGAACGTCGATGTGATCCCGCCGGGCAACGGCATCATGCATCAGATCAATCTGGAGAAAATGTCCCCGGTGATTCAAGTGCGTGACGGTGTGGCCTTCCCGGATACCTGTGTCGGCACCGACAGCCATACGCCTCACGTAGACGCCCTGGGTGTGATCGCCATCGGCGTCGGTGGCCTGGAAGCCGAGAGCGTGATGCTCGGCCGTGCGTCGTGGATGCGCCTGCCGGAAAGCGTTGGCGTGGAATTGACCGGCAAGCTGCAACCGGGCATCACCGCCACCGATATGGTGCTGGCGCTCACCGAATTCCTGCGCCAGCAAAAGGTGGTCGGCGCCTGGCTGGAGTTCTTCGGCGAAGGGGCTTCGGCACTGACCTTGGGTGACCGTGCCACCATCTCCAACATGGCCCCGGAGTACGGCGCCACCGCCGCGATGTTCTACATCGACGCGCAAACCATTGCCTACCTCAAACTCACCGGTCGCGAAGACGAACAAGTCGCCCTGGTCGAGCAATATGCACGCCACACTGGCCTGTGGGCAGACGACCTGAAAGGCGCGCAGTACGAGCGCAACCTGAGCTTCGACCTCTCCAGCGTCGTGCGCAACATGGCCGGCCCGAGCAACCCCCATGCCCGCCTGGCCACCCGCGACCTGGCGTCAAAAGGCATTGCCGGCCAATGGGATGACGTGCCGGGGCAAATGCCCGACGGCGCAGTGATCATCGCCGCTATCACCAGTTGCACCAACACCAGCAACCCGCGCAACGTGATCGCCGCCGGCCTGTTGGCACGCAACGCCAACAAGCTTGGTCTGACCCGCAAATCGTGGGTCAAGTCGTCCCTGGCGCCGGGCTCGAAAACCGTGGCCATGTACCTGGAAGAAGCCGGACTGGGCCATGAACTGGAAAAACTCGGCTTTGGCGTGGTGGCCTTTGCCTGCACCACCTGCAACGGCATGTCCGGCGCGCTCGACCCGGTGATCCAGCAAGAGATCATCGACCGCGACCTGTACGCCACCGCAGTGTTGTCGGGTAACCGCAACTTTGACGGGCGCATTCACCCTTACGCCAAGCAAGCGTTCCTGGCGTCGCCGCCGCTGGTGGTGGCCTATGCGATTGCCGGTACCATCCGTTTCGACATCGAAAAGGACGTGCTCGGCCTGGATGCCGACGGCAAGGAAATCCGCCTGCAAGACATCTGGCCGAGCGATGAAGAGATCGACGCGGTGGTCAAGGCTTCGGTGAAACCCGAGCAATTCCGTGCGGTGTATATCCCGATGTTCGCCATCCACGAAGACACCGGGCCCAAGGTCACGCCGCTGTACGACTGGCGCCCACAAAGCACCTATATCCGCCGCCCGCCGTACTGGGAAGGCGCGCTGGCCGGTGCACGGCCGCTCAAAGGCATGCGCCCGCTGGCGGTGCTGCCAGACAACATCACCACGGACCACCTGTCGCCGTCCAACGCGATCATGCTTGACAGTGCCGCCGGTGAATACCTGGCGAAAATGGGCTTGCCGGAAGTCGACTTCAACTCCTACGCGACCCACAGGGGCGACCATTTGACGGCGCAGCGCGCCACCTTCGCCAACCCGAAACTGTTCAACGAAATGGTGCAGGAAAACGGCAAGGTCAAGCAGGGCTCTCTTGCGCGTATCGAGCCGGAAGGCAAGGTCACGCGGATGTGGGAAGCGATTGAAACCTACATGGAGCGCAAGCAGCCGCTGATCATCATCGCCGGTGCCGACTATGGCCAAGGTTCGTCCCGTGACTGGGCGGCCAAGGGCGTACGCCTGGCCGGTGTGGAAGCGATTGCCGCCGAAGGCTTCGAGCGCATCCACCGCACCAACCTGGTGGGCATGGGCGTGTTGCCCCTGGAGTTCCTGCCGGGCACCGACCGCCACACCCTGCAAATCGACGGCAGTGAAACCTATGACGTGGTCGGCGAGCGCACCCCGCGTGCGCAACTGACCCTGGTGATCAACCGCAAGAATGGCGAACGTGTCGAGGTGCCAGTGACCTGCCGCCTGGACACCGCCGAAGAAGTGTCGATCTACGAGGCCGGTGGCGTGTTGCAACGTTTCGCCCAGGACTTCCTGGAATCAAAGGCGACCGCCTGAAGAGGATAACCATGGCACACGTAGCGCAAATCAAGATCCCCGCCACCTACATGCGTGGCGGCACCAGCAAGGGCGTGTTCTTCAGCCTTAAGGACCTGCCCGCAGCGGCGCAGGTGCCGGGCCCGGCACGCGACGCCTTGTTGCTGCGGGTGATCGGCAGCCCCGACCCCTATGACAAGCAGATCGACGGCATGGGTGGGGCCACCTCGAGCACCAGCAAGACCGTGATCCTGGCCAAAAGCAGCCGCGCCGATCACGACGTGGATTACCTGTTTGGCCAGGTCTCCATCGACAAGCCATTTGTCGATTGGAGCGGCAACTGCGGCAACCTGTCGGCGGCGGTGGGTTCGTTCGCCATCAGTGCCGGCCTGGTCGATGCGGCCCGCGTACCCCATAACGGCGTGGCCGTGGTGCGGGTGTGGCAGGCCAATATCGGCAAGACCATCATCGCCCACGTGCCGGTCACTGACGGCGCGGTGCAAGAAACCGGCGACTTTGAACTGGACGGCGTGACCTTCCCGGCCGCCGAAGTGCAGTTGGAATTCATGGACCCGGCGGCGGAAGAAGAGGGCGGTGGGGGTTCGATGTTCCCCACCGGCAACCTCGTCGACGACCTGGAGGTGCCCGGCGTCGGTACCTTCAAGGCCACGTTGATCAACGCCGGTATCCCGACGATTTTCATCAATGCCCAAGACCTGGGCTACACCGGTACCGAGCTGCAAGGCGCGATCAACAGCGACCCCAAGGTCCTGGCGATGTTCGAGACCGTGCGAGCGTATGGCGCGTTGCGCATGGGCCTGATCCAACACCTGGACGAAGCCGCCCAGCGCCAGCACACGCCCAAGGTGGCGTTCGTCGCCAAGCCTGCAGATTACGTGGCCTCCAGCGGCAAGGCGATCAAGGCCGGCGATGTGGACCTGCTGGTGCGCGCCTTGTCGATGGGCAAACTGCACCACGCGATGATGGGCACCGCGGCGGTGGCGATTGGCACCGCCGCGGCAATTTCCGGCACCTTGGTCAACCTGGCGGCGGGTGGCGTAGAGCGCAATGCCGTGCGCTTCGGGCACCCGTCCGGCACCTTGCGTGTGGGGGCCGAGGCCAGCCAGGTGGACGGTGAATGGGTGGTGAAAAAAGCCATCATGAGCCGCAGTGCGCGGGTGTTGATGGAAGGCTACGTGCGCATTCCCGGCGACGCGTTCTAAAGGTCTACACAGAACCCCTGTGGGAGCGGGCTTGCCCGCGATGACGGAGTATCAGTCGACATCTTTATCAACTGAAAAATCGCAATCGCGGGCAAGCCCGCTCCCACAAGGAATCTTTATTCCAAGGCGGGCAACCAGACCCGCCCTGATGATCAACCGTGAGCTTGAGGAATAAACCCACCTATTTAGGAGAACTGCCATGAGCGCCAACGTCGACCAGAACAACCGCCCCGACTACGACCCGGTTTTGCAGGGCATCGCCGACTACGTCCTCAACTACCGCATTGACTCCCAGGACGCCCTGGATACCGCCCGCAACTGCCTGATGGACACCCTCGGCTGTGGCCTGCTGGCCCTGCGCTTCCCCGAGTGCACCAAGCACCTGGGGCCGATGGTCGAGGGTACCGTGGTGCCGTTCGGTGCACGGGTGCCGGGCACTTCGTTTCGCCTGGACCCGGTCAAGGCCGCCTGGGATATCGGTTGCATCGTGCGCTGGCTCGACTACAACGACACCTGGCTTGCCGCCGAATGGGGCCACCCTTCAGACAATCTTGGCGGCATCCTCGCCGTGGCCGATCACCTGTCGCAAAAGCGCCTGGCCAATGGCGACGCGCCGCTGACCGTGCGTGCAGTGCTGGAAGCGATGATCATGGCTCACGAAATCCAAGGGGTGATTGCCTTGGAGAATTCCTTCAACCGGGTAGGCCTCGACCATGTGTTGCTGGTGAAAGTCGCTACCACGGCGGTCACCGCCAAGCTGATGGGCGCCAACCGCGAGCAGCTGCTATCGGCGTTGTCCCACGCCTTTGTCGATGGCCAGGCGCTACGCACCTATCGCCATGCACCGAATGCCGGCTCGCGCAAATCCTGGGCTGCAGGCGATGCATCGAGCCGCGGCGTGCGCCTGGCAGACATCGCCCTGCGTGGCGAAATGGGCATCCCCGGCGTGTTGAGTGCGCCGCAGTGGGGCTTCTATGACGTGCTGTTCAGCCACACCAACAAGGACCTGGCGCTCAAGCCCGAGGACAAGCGAGCTTTCAGCCTGCCCCAAGCCTACGGCACCTATGTGATGGAAAACGTGCTGTTCAAGATCAGCTTCCCTGCCGAGTTTCACGCGCAAACCGCCTGTGAAGCGGCAGTCGCCCTGCATCCGCAGGTCAAGCATCGTTTGCATGAAATCGACCGTATCGTGATCACTACCCATGAGTCGGCGATTCGCATTATTTCCAAGGTCGGCCCATTGGCGAATGCCGCCGATCGCGACCACTGCCTGCAATACATGACCGCCGTGCCCTTGGCGTTCGGCAATCTGGTGGCCGAGCAGTATGAAGATGATTTCCACGCGGCCCACCCGATCATCGATGAGCTGCGCGACAAGATGGCTATCGTCGAAGACCCGCGCTACAGCCGCGAATACCTGGAGGCCGACAAGCGCTCGATTGCCAACGCGGTGCAGGTGTTTTTCACGGATGGCACCTGCACCGAGCAGGTGGTGGTGGAGTACCCGATTGGCCATCGTCGTCGTCGGGTGGACGGCATTCCACTGCTGGAAGACAAGTTCAAGGCCAACCTGGCCACGCGGTTCACTGCGCAACGCAGCGCTGAGATTGTTGCCCTGTGCAAGGACCAGGCGCGGCTTGAAGCGACACCTGTGAACCGTTTCATGGACCTGTTCACGATCTGAAAAACAGCACGGTCGCTGTGGGAGCTGGCTTGCCTGCGATAGCGGTGTGTCAGCCCCACATGAATTGACTGGATGTCAGCTATCGCAGGCAAGCCAGCTCCCACAGTTGACTGAAGTTTCTGCTTCAGAATCTATTCAAACCGCAGTATCACCCGGCGGTTGTGCTTGCTCTTTTTCTCGATCTTCTCGCAGAACACCCGGCCGATTTCCTCGGTATTGAGTACATGGGTACCGCCGCAGGGCTGGATATCGATGCCGGGGATTTCAATCACCCGTACCGAACCCGAGACCACCGGCGGCGCAACCGCCTGGGTACGGGTGATCTGCAGCAGGGTCGCGTACTCGGTGGCAGGCATCGACAGAGTTTTGACCGCGTGGGCTTGTTCGATAAGGGCGTTGAGGTCTTGGGTGAGGCGGTCTTTGTCCAGGGTCATTTCTGGCAGGTCGAAATCCAGGCGGCCTTTATCTGCGCTGATGCTGCAACCGGTCACGGGCGCGTCGATGAGGGAGCACAGCAAGTGCAGGCAAGTGTGCATCTTCATGTGCTGGTAGCGCCGCTCCCAATCCAGCCCGGCGTCGACCTGGACGCCAGCGGCCAACTGTTCGGGGCAGTGATCCACCTGGTGCCAGATGATCGAGCGCAACACCGGGTCGCGCACGGTGCCGGTCACTTGCACCCGGGTGCCTTCGGCCAGGGTGAGGTGACCGGTATCGCCCGGTTGCCCGCCGCCGGTGGGGTAGAACAGGGTGTGCTCCAGGGCGATACCTTGTTCGCTGACGGCAATCACCCGGGCGCTGAAGGCGTTCTGGTAGGGCGCGCTGTCAAACAGCGCCAGGGTTTCCATGGTATGCACGGACATGTTCAACCTCCGACGATCAATGGGGTGGCTTGCAAGAGGTGGCGCACCAGTGCGCTCAAGCCAGGGGGAGAGAGCAGGGTGATTTCAAATTCCGGCCCGCACACCTTCAGGTTCAGCGGCAGGCGTGGCAGTTGTTCGCCGGTGTCGAGGCGACGCAGGCGAAACTGCAGGTGGTGCCGCTCTTTCACCGTGGGTTCAAGCATCAGCCCTTGCAGCGGATGAAAGTCGGCGTCCAGCACGGTGACCTTGTGGCCGGCACTCACTTCGCCCACCACGTGCAAGCGCTCATCCAGGGCGAAGGCGCCGAGGTAGTTGCTGTGGTCCGATTCATCGTTTTTCTGCAGTTGGATCTGGTTGACCACCTTGACCTTGGTGCCTGCCGGCACGTCCTGGGTAATCACGCAGGAGGGGCTGATAAACACGTTATCGCCGATCGAAACATAGCCCAGCACGCGGGCGCCGGCGCCGACTTCGACGTTGTTGCCCAGGCGCGGGTGGCGTTTGCCGTCCGGGTTGTTGGCAATACCGCGCGCACCCAGGGTCACGCCGCAGAGGATGTAGCAGTCGTTGCCGATCACGCAGGTCTCGCCGATGACCGTGCCGTAGCCATGGTCCAGCACAAAGCGGCGGCCGATGCGCGCTGCCGGGTGAATCTCGGCGCCGGAGAGAATCTTGCCCTGGTTACTCAGTTTGAGGGCCATGCGCGAAAAATCGCCGTGGTCAGCGGACTGGAAATGCCACACCAGGTGCGCAAGGCGGTAGAACAGCACGGCCTTGAACGAGGCGTAGGATTCCAGGATCAATTCACCGCGCCCACGGGACGCGGGGTCGCGATAGGCATAGGCAATCAGGTCCTCGGCCACCGCCTGGGCGGCGGTCTGGATCAACGGCGCCAGGTGCGGCTCCAGCTGCTTCATCTGTCTGGGCGTCAGGGTGGTGATGAGGTGGGTGAGCAACTCATCGTGCAGCTGTTGCATGTCGATAAAGCCCCCCATGGAGACACCCCCGTACGTTGAATGGTTGGAAGCCCCGTTATTCGAAACTGGGCAGGTAGCTGTCGGCATTGTCGTAGACCATGGTCAACACCACCGTTTCAGGCGGCAGTTCGGGGGCGAGTTGGGCGATGGCAACCATGTTGGCGGCCGAAGATAGCCCCAGGCTGATGGCATCGGTGCGCATGATGCGTTTGATCATGTCCAGGCAATCGGCGTGCGACACCTTGAGCATGCCGTCGATCACGTCCAGGTTCAGGATGCTGGGGATCAGGCCGATCGACAGGCCCTGGATCCCGTGCGCCGCGTGCCGGTCCTTGAGCAGGTCGCACTCTTCCGGTTCTACGCCCATCACCCGCAGCGCTGGCCAGGCGGCCTTGAGGGTTTCGCCGATACCGGTGATGTGTCCCCCGGTGCCAATGCCGCTGACGAAGTAGTCCGCGCGCTGTTCACCGAAGGCGCGAAGGATTTCCGGGGCGGTGGTGTCGCGGTGGGTTTGGGGGTTGGCACCATTGCGTTGCTGGTTGAGCATCACGTAGTTGGGGTTCTCCAACTGCAGCTCCATGCACTTTTCGCCGTGGGAGTTATTGCCCAGGCGGCTATCGGACAGCACTACTCTGGCGCCGTACAGACGCAGCAGCTTCTGTTTTTCCGGGCTGTAGTTGTCAGGGATCACCAGCACCACTTTATAGCCCAGCACATTGCCGGCCATCACCAGGCCAATGCCGGTGTTGCCGCCACTGGGTTCGATGATGGTCTGCCCGGAATCACGGATCAGCACGCCGCGGCGCTCGGCATCCAGGATCATGCCCAGGGCGATGCGCGCCTTGTGGCTGCCGCCGGGGTTGAGGGACTCCAGCTTGGCGTAGACCTCGATGCCGAGGTCTTCGGAAAACTGGGCCAGACGCACGATCGGCGTTTGACCGATGACGTCGAGAATGGAGTTATGCAGCATCAGCACGTCCCCACTTTCAGTACAACGGCATGTCAGGTTCGACGTCGCGAACCCAATGTTTCATGCCACCCTGCAGGACTTTGGTGTTGGCAAAGCCGGCCGCCAACAGGGTGCTGGCGGCTTGCTCGGCACGAGCGCCTGCGTAGCAGATCAGGTAGTGGGTGTTGTCGCGGCTCAGGCTGGCGAGTTGCCCATCCAGTTCTGCCAACGGGATATGCACCACGCCCGGTAATTTGCACACTTCCAGTTCGCTGGCGTCCCGCACGTCGAGCAATACATCGGCGCTGCTGGGGTGTTCGAGCACTTGCTTGAGCACCTGGGGCTTGATGTAGCGTTCCGCGGCCAGGGAGGGCTGGCTCGGTACGGCATCGGCGCAGGTGGCCGGCGCGACGGTTTCGCTATGGCGCAGGTCCGAGCAGCAGGGGCAATCAGCGCGGCGCTTGAAGCGAATCTCGCTGAACTTCATCGCCAGTGCGTCAAAGCGCATCAAACGGCCGGACAGGGGTTCGCCAATGCCGATCAGCAATTTGATCGCCTCGGTGGCCTGGATCATACCGACCACGCCCGGCAACACGCCGATCACACCGCCCGCGCTGCAATTGGGCGCCAGCTCAGCGGGCGGGGCCTTGGGGAACAGGCAGCGGTAGCAAGGCCCACCTTTATAGTTGAGCACGCTGATCTGCCCGTCGAAACGGTAGATAGCGCCGTACACCAAAGGTTTGCCCAACTGCACACAGGCGTCGTTGACTAGGTAGCGGGTGTCGAAATTGTCGGTTCCGTCGATCACCAGGTCATAGGCGCCCACCAGTGCCAGGGCGTTGTCGCTGTTGAGCGCGGTGTTGTACGCGTTGATCTGGATATGCGGATTGAGGTCCAGCAGGCGCTGCTTGGCGGACTCGACCTTGGGCATGCCCAGGGTGCTGTTGCCATGCACAATCTGGCGTTGCAGGTTGCTGCTTTCCACCACATCAAAGTCCACCAGCCCCAGGGTGCCGATGCCGGCCGCGGCCAGGTACAGGCTGATGGGCGAGCCCAGCCCGCCGGTACCGATGACCAGCACCTTGGCTTTCTTCAGGTTCAATTGGCCTTCGCGGCCGACGCCCGGCAGGGTGATGTGGCGCACGTAGCGCTGCACTTCTTCGTTGCTCAGGGTATCGATGTCCATGCCGCCTGAGGTGGCGAGCAACACTTCGATCCGGGATTTCGGCGGCAGGGCTTCATCGGCTTCGATCAGCGCCTCCTCGGCGGTAAACAGGAAGTGTTCCTTGAGCTGGTTGTTCTTTTCATGGAACAGGTGCTGACGCAATTGGGGGTGATGAGTGCAGAGATTTTCAATGACTTCGCGCAATGTCGATCCGGCGCCCTCAAGGGTCGATTCCGGCAGCTTGGCCACGCGAACCAGAATGTCGGGGAAAGAGACAGCGTTCATGGACAACTCCGTGTGCAGGTCGTTGAAAGGTTGAAGGGGGAAATGCTTGCCATCCCAGGCAAACAGCTTGGAGCCCAGGGCCTGGCCCTGGCGGACATCCACCACCAAATAGCTGACGGGGAAGATCGGCTCGCCCAGGAACAGTGCCTTGTCCTGGTCTTCGTCACTGAAATAGGCGCCGACATCCGGGTGTGAGTGGTAGATCACCACCACCGGGTTGTCACTGCGAAACGCCTTGTTCATCAGCAAGGTGTCGGCCACCGAAAAGGTGTAGCCATTGGCCGCGCTGCGTGGGTACATCTCGGGGTTCTTGCGGTGCAGCTCATTCTGGATATTGCTGCCCAGGTACACGCTGCCGTCGGCGAAGACGAAACCACAGCACTCCTCGGGGTAGCTGCGGCTGGCGTGGGCATAGATCTGTTCCAGGGCGGTGGGGCGGAGGACGTCCATGTTTCTCTCGCGTTGGTTGAGGGTCACTTTTTCTTGGCCATGAGTTTTTCAATCGGCAACTTGGTGATCGCAAAGCCGGCCAGCAGGATCGCCGAGTACAGCATCAGGTCGCGGGAAATTTCCACGCCTTCGTACCAGGCACCGATGATGACCGCGAACACCGGGAAGATGATGAAGACGAACGACAGGATGATCGGGCTCAGGCGCTTGAGCAGCATGAAATACACAATGAACCCACCCACCGAGGCCACTAGCCCCAGGTAGAACAGCGCGCTCCAGGAGCGCAGGGTGATGTCGTCGAACGTCGGTGTTTCAAACCACAGGCCAGCCAGGAACAGCATCAGCCCGGCAATGCCGATGGGCAGGGTGTTGTAGGTGATGACGCTGATGGCGCTGCCTTTTTGTTTGGTAATGACATAGCACAAGGCGTGCATGATCGCGGCGCTCAGAATGGCCAGTACCCCGAAGAACTCGGCGTGGTCCAGGTGCAGGCCCTGGCTCTTGATGATCATGTAAAGGCTGCCGAAACCAATGCCGATGCCGACCACCTGGGAGAAATAGATGCGCTCGCGCAGGAACAGCGCGGAGAAGATCAGGATGAACACTGGCATGCAGCTGAACAGCAGGGCCGTGAGGCCCGACGACACATGCATTTCGCCGTAATTGAGCAAATAGTAGGGAACGCTGAAGTAGGACAAGGTCACGAATACGAAGAACCAGCGGCTTTCCCGGGGAAACAGGATCGGCTCACGGCGCACCATGGCAAAACACAGGAACAGCGGAAACGCGATCAGAAAGCGCAGGCCGGCGGATGTCAGCGGCGGCACGCTCTCGACGGCAATCTTGATGCCCAGCCACGTAGTGCCCCAACTCAGGCACACGATAAGGAACATCACGCTGGTCACCAGCCCGGCGAGCCACTGTTTTTGCGTTTTTGTTTTTGCAGTGTTTTCGAGAACGGCGGACATTGGCATCGTATATTGCTTCCCTGAGCCGAAATTGAACTCTATATTGAACTTGTAATGAGTTATGTTTATCGGCGATTGAACCCGTAAAAGCACACTATTAGGGCGAAAGATGGCTGTCAAAACAAATATTGACATGGT
This sequence comes from Pseudomonas sp. PA-1-6B, assembly GCF_021609545.1. Taxonomy (NCBI): domain Bacteria; kingdom Pseudomonadati; phylum Pseudomonadota; class Gammaproteobacteria; order Pseudomonadales; family Pseudomonadaceae; genus Pseudomonas; species Pseudomonas sp. PA-1-6B. Next base: position 31,416 of record NZ_WJZM01000044.1, on the reverse strand, counting down.
GTCAATTATGCGTGAGGGCCTGTCCAACGGGCAGGGCGTGAAGTACAAGCGCCTGTCTGATGTGATGGAACGGGGCATCCTCGAAGGCTTGATTGAACCGGGACGAAAACTGCCGCCCCATCGGGTGCTTTCCGACAATTTAGGCGTGACCATCGGCACCATCAGCCGGGCTTACGGTGAGCTGGAACGCCTGGGCCTGGTGGTTGCACGGGTAGGTGACGGCACCTTCGTGCGTAAGCGTGGGATGGAGCGCCAGCGTGATGAGGGCTTTCGTAATTTCAGCGAGGAGCCGCGCCAGTACTTCGACATGAGCCGCAACATGCATATTCCCGGGCAAGAGACGGTGTTTCTCGCCCAGAGCTTCCAAACCCTGTCGACCAACGCCAAGTTCCTCCAGGACATCAGCGCCTACACCCCGGACGCCGGCCTGCCGCGTTACCGTGAAGCGGGTGCGCAATGGCTGGTGCAGCGCGAGTTTCATCCGATTCCCGAGCAGGTCATCTGCGTCAACGGCGGCCAGCACGGCTTGCTGTGCGCCATGATGGCGTTGCTGCGTGCTGGCGATACGGTGGTCACCGAGCAGTTGACTTATCCCGGGCTGATTACCGCTGCGCGTATGCTGGGGGTGCGGCTGATCGGCCTGGAGATGGATGAGGAAGGCGTACTGCCCACGGCGCTGGATGAGGTCTGTCGCAATCACCGTATTTCGGCGTTGTACTGCACGCCGACTATCCAGAATCCGACCACCGCTGTGTTGTCGGTGGCGCGCCGCGAAGCCTTGGCCAGGGTGTGTCGCGAACATAACCTGCTGATTCTGGAGGACGAAGCCCACGGTGTGCTGGTGGAGGACCGTCCGCCGCCCCTCAGCTATTTCGCGCCTGAGCGTACGATCTTGATCAGCAGCCTGAGCAAGGCGGTATCGGCCGGTTTGCGGGTGGGCTACGTGCATGCGCCGCCGGCGCTGGTCAGCCGCATCTCGGCGGCGCTACGTTCGACCTGCTGGATGGCCACACCTGTGACCCTGGAACTGGCGACCCAGTGGATTGAAAACGGCACGGCGGAATATTTGTTGCGTCAGCAGATCAACGAGATCAGCCGTCGCAAGACGCTGGTCGAAGATTTATTGATCGGCCTGGCCTATCGCACCCACCTCAACAGCCCGCACTTCTGGATCGAAGTACCGGAGCCCTGGCGTGCCTCGGAAATCGAGGCAGAGCTCAAGCAGAACAACTACCTGATCGCCACCGCCGAGGCGTTTGCCGTGGGGCAGACGGCGGTGCCGCAGTTTATTCGGGCGAGTATCTGCAACACGTCGGGCGATGATCAGTTATTGCGCGAGGGGTTTGATGCGTTGGCGACGGCGTTGGGGCAGGGGGGCGGGCGATTTCATCTGTAAATCCGCGTTACCGTTCATCGCAGGCAAGCCAGCTCCCACAGGGGAATGCATTCCAACTGTGGGAGCTGGCTTGCCTGCGATAGCGTCAGTTCAGGCGACAGAGATCACTTGAAGCGCCGCTCCACACCCTTCTCCACCAGAATCTTCGCCGAAATCTCTTCCACCGAAAAATGCGTGGAATTGATGTGCGCAATATTCTCCCGGCGGAACAGATTTTCTACTTCACGCACTTCAAATTCGCACTGGGCATAGCTGGAGTAGCGGCTGTTGGGCTTGCGTTCGTTGCGGATGGCGGTCAGCCGGTCCGGGTCGATGGTCAGGCCGAACAGTTTGTGTGAATGCGCGCGCAAGGCGGCGGGCAGGGTCAGGTGTTCCATGTCGTCTTCGGTCAGCGGGTAGTTGGCTGCACGAATACCGAACTGCATGGCCATGTACAGGCAGGTCGGGGTCTTGCCGCAACGCGACACGCCCACCAGGATCAGGTCGGCCTTGTCGTAGTAGTGGGTGCGGGCACCGTCGTCGTTGTCGAGGGCGAAGTTCACGGCCTCGATACGCTCCATATAGTTGGAGTTATGCCCGATGGAATGGGACTTTCCGACGGAATAGGACGAATGTTCACTCAACTCCTGTTCCAGCGGCGCCAGGAAGGTGGAGAAAATGTCGATCATGAAACCATTCGACGTTGCGAGAATCTCACGAATGTCTTGATTGACGATGGTGTCGAAAATGATCGGGCGAAAACCGTCTTTTTCAGCCGCCAGATTGATTTGTTGTACCATGGCCCGCGCTTTATCCACGCTGTCTATATAAGGCCGGGTGAATTTGGCGAAGGTAATGTTTTCGAACTGCGCGAGCAGGCTCTGGCCCAATGTTTCGGCTGTGATGCCGGTGCCGTCGGAAATAAAGAAAGCAGATCGTTTCATTTGAGCCCTGGGCCTTAAGCTGATGGCGAATCTTGGATATGATAGGCGCGATTTTGCCGTCCCGCAGTGGGCCGCATTCTCACTTATTTTCCAGGTCCAGGCCACAAGCGCTGGCGTTAGCTCCTACTGAGCAACCCGCGTCCTGAGCTTTTCCAACACAGAAAGTGGAGAGATCACCTTGGTAGAGTACGTAGTTTCCCTCGATAAGCTCGGCGTCCATGATGTAGAGCATGTGGGGGGCAAGAACGCATCCCTCGGCGAGATGATCAGTAATCTTGCAGGCGCTGGTGTCTCGGTGCCCGGTGGTTTCGCCACCACGGCCCAGGCTTACCGCGACTTCCTCGAGCTGAGCGGCCTCAACGCCCAGATCCACGCCGCGCTGGACGCCCTGGACGTCGATGACGTCAACGCCCTGGCCAAGACCGGCGCCCAGATCCGCCAGTGGATCATGGAAGCCGAGTTCCCCGAGAAGCTCAACGAAGAAATTCGCACCGCCTTCGCCACTCTGTCGGCCGGTAACCCGGACATGGCTGTTGCCGTGCGTTCCTCTGCCACCGCCGAAGACTTGCCGGACGCCTCCTTTGCCGGCCAGCAGGAAACCTTCCTCAACATTCGCGGCGTCGAAAACGTGATCCGCGCGGCCAAGGAAGTGTTTGCCTCCCTCTTCAACGACCGTGCGATTTCCTACCGCGTACACCAGGGTTTCGACCACAAGCTGGTGGCCCTGTCTGCCGGTGTGCAGCGCATGGTGCGTTCGGAAACCGGCACTGCCGGTGTGATGTTCACCCTGGATACCGAATCCGGTTTCCGTGACGTGGTGTTTATCACCGGCGCCTACGGCCTGGGCGAAACAGTCGTACAAGGCGCGGTCAACCCGGACGAATTCTACGTACACAAGGGCACCCTCGAAGCGGGCCGCCCGGCCATCCTGCGCCGTAACCTGGGCAGCAAGGCCATCAAGATGATCTACGGCGACGAGGCCAAGGCCGGTCGCTCGGTCAAAACCGTTGAAGTCGACAAGGCCGAGCGCGCGCGTTTCTGCCTGACCGACGCTGAAGTCAGTGAGTTGGCCAAGCAAGCGATGATCATCGAAAAGCACTACAAGTGCCCGATGGACATCGAGTGGGCCAAGGACGGTGACGACGGCAAGCTGTACATCGTGCAGGCGCGCCCGGAAACCGTGAAGAGCCGCACTTCGGCCAACGTCATGGAGCGCTACCTGCTCAAGGAAACCGGCACCGTGTTGGTAGAAGGCCGTGCCATTGGCCAACGCATTGGCGCAGGCAAGGTGCGGATCATCAAGGACGTGTCCGAGATGGACAAGGTCCAGCCGGGTGACGTACTGGTTTCCGACATGACCGACCCGGATTGGGAACCGGTGATGAAGCGCGCCAGTGCCATTGTCACCAACCGTGGCGGGCGTACCTGCCACGCGGCGATCATTGCCCGTGAGCTGGGGATTCCGGCAGTCGTGGGTTGCGGCAACGCCACCCAACTGCTCAAGGATGGCCAGGGCGTGACCGTTTCCTGCGCCGAAGGCGATACCGGCTTTATCTTCGAAGGTGAGCTGGGCTTCGATATCAAGCAAAATTCCATCGATGCCATGCCCGACCTGCCGTTCAAGATCATGATGAACGTCGGCAACCCGGACCGCGCCTTTGATTTTGCGCAGTTGCCGAACGCCGGCGTGGGCCTGGCCCGCCTGGAATTCATCATCAACCGCATGATCGGCGTGCACCCCAAGGCACTGCTGAACTATGACGGGCTGCCGCTGGACATCAAGGAAAGCGTCGACAAGCGCATCGCTGGCTACAACGACCCGGTAGGTTTCTACGTCGAGAAACTGGTCGAAGGCATCAGCACCCTGGCTGCGGCGTTCTACCCGAAAAAGGTCATCGTGCGCCTGTCGGACTTCAAGTCCAATGAATACGCGAACCTGATCGGCGGCAAGCTCTACGAACCGGAAGAAGAAAACCCGATGCTGGGTTTCCGCGGCGCCTCGCGTTACATCAGCGAAGCCTTCCGTGACTGCTTCGAGCTCGAATGCCGTGCGCTCAAGCGTGTGCGCAACGAGATGGGCCTGACCAACGTCGAGATCATGGTGCCGTTCGTGCGCACCCTGGGCGAAGCGAGCCAGGTCGTGGACCTGCTGGCAGAAAACGGCCTGACCCGCGGCGAGAACGGCCTGCGCGTGATCATGATGTGCGAATTGCCGTCCAACGCCATCCTGGCTGAAGAGTTCCTGGAGTTCTTCGACGGTTTCTCCATCGGCTCGAACGACCTGACCCAGTTGACCTTGGGCCTGGACCGCGATTCGGGGATCATCGCCCACCTGTTCGACGAGCGTAACCCAGCGGTCAAGAAGCTGCTGGCCAACGCCATCCAGGCTTGTAACAAGGCTGGCAAGTACATCGGTATCTGCGGCCAAGGCCCTTCGGACCACCCTGACCTGGCCAAATGGCTGATGGAGCAGGGGATCGAGAGCGTCTCGCTGAACCCCGATTCCGTGCTGGAAACCTGGTTCTTCCTGGCCGAAGGCCAAGCGTCCGCCTAAGGGCGTAAGGTCAAAAGTGCCGGTCACTCGTTGCGGGTGACCGGCATTCTTATCTGTACAGGGCGGGAATCCTTGCGGACGCCGCCCTTTTTTGTGCAAGAGCATTATGCAAAGCAGCAGCCATCTGTTTCCTGTCGCCCTGATCAGTGCTGAACGTCGCGGCGACCTGAGTGAAGACGTCTACCGGCTCAAGCCCGGTAACAGCCCGGACGGCACCGTCGAGCTGGCGGTTACCCGTTTGGGCCTGGCCGATGTCCCGGAAAACCGGGGCACGCCGATTATTTTGTTGCATGGCAGTTTTTCCAACCGGCGTTTCTGGTATTCGCCCAAAGGTATCGGCCTGGGGGCTTACCTGGCGCGTCGCGGATTTGATGTGTGGATCCCGGAAATGCGCGGCCATGGTTTGTCCAAGCGCAATCACGACTACGCCAGAAACCGTGTCGCCGATTACGCGCGCTACGATTTGCCGGCCGTGGGGGCGTTTGTGTGTGAGCAAAGCGGGCAGATTCCGCACTGGATCGGGCATTCCCTCGGTGCCACTACCCTGGCTGCGGCCTTGGGTGGGCGGCACTTGGATGCATCGGCGGTGGCCTCGGTGGCGTTGTTCGGCTGCCAGGTCAGTCGCACCCACTGGCCGTTGAAAATTCCACCGGTGGAGTGGAGTGGTCGCTTTATTCTCAAGCGCCTTGCCCATCTGTCCGGCCCACGCTTCAAGCGTGGGCCCGAGGACGAGCCGGCCGGCGTGATGATCGAAGCGATGCGTTGGAATGGCCTGTTCGGCCGGTTTGGCGATGCCGAGCATGACTGGTGGAAAGGCTTGGCGCAGGTCGATGTGCCGCTGTTGGCGGTGAGCGCAGCGGGAGACCGGCAAGACCCGGACTGGGCCTGCCGCAAGCTCTTCGAGCAAGTGGGTAGTGAGCATCGCCAGTACCTGTGCCTGGGACGCCAGCAAGGTTTCAGCGAGGATTTCGGCCATGTGCAGATGCTGGTCAGTAAAGCGGCCCAGGCCCAAGTGTGGCCTTTGGTCGAGCGTTGGTTGAACGACCCGCTGACACCCTTGTTGGGTACGCAGCCCGAGGTGTCCGCAGCGGTTTGACGAAACGCTCTACCAAGGGCGTTTCACTCTTGAATGGTTGCGGCTAAGATATGACGCGCCACGCGCTTCTGGTCATATTCAGTCGCGTAACGTGTATTGCGTTGCGCTGATCGTGGTTTGATCATGGCCGCCGCCCACCCGCAGGCGCTTAAAGAATGCCTGTCGCGGGGCGTTTTCTTGATGTACACCGTGGATGTTCGACCTCTTCTTTGATGACAGGAGTTTCTCGATGAACCATTACGTGACCCCCGACCTGTGTGACGCCTACCCGGAGCTGGTGCAGGTAGTGGAGCCGATGTTCAGCAACTTCGGTGGCCGAGACTCCTTTGGTGGAGAGATAGTCACCCTCAAATGCTTCGAGGATAACTCCCTGGTCAAGGCGCAGGCTGACCTGCCGGGCGCTGGTAAAGTGCTGGTGGTCGACGGTGGTGGTTCGCTGCGCTGCGCGTTGCTGGGTGACATGATTGCCGAGAAAGCCGCGAAAAATGGTTGGGAAGGGCTGGTGATCTACGGGTGCATCCGTGACGTAGACGTCATCGCCCAGACCGACCTGGGTGTGCAGGCCCTGGCCTCTCATCCGAAAAAAACCGACAAGCGCGGCCTTGGCGACCTGAACGTGCCGGTGACATTCGCAGGCGTGACGTTTCGCCCCGGTGAGTACATTTATGCCGATAACAACGGGGTGATCGTGTCACCCAGCCCGCTGAAAATGCCTGAATAAACTGCCGCAACCGATCGGGGTGAGGATGTTCGAAGAAGAAAACGCGCAATGGGGGCTGGTGCATGCCCTGGTGCTGGACGGTAAAGGCGGTGCGCGTTCGATTGCCCGGACTGAGCTCGACGATTTGCAGTTGCAGCCCCAGGAAAGCCTGTGGCTGCACTGGGATCGCAGCCATCCTCAAACCCAGACCTGGCTGCGTAAATCCAGCGGCCTGAGCGAGTTTGCCTGTGACCTGCTGCTGGAGGAAAACACCCGTCCACGCCTGTTGCCGCTGCCGGACGCCGAATTGCTGCTGTTTCTGCGCGGAATCAATCTCAACCCAGGCGCGGAGCCGGAAGACATGGTGTCGGTGCGCATCTTCGCCGCCGCCAACCGAGTGATTTCTCTGCGTTTGCGCCCCTTGCGCGCTACCGATGAGTTGCTGGTGCAACTGGCAGACGGCAAAGGCCCCAGGACGGCGTCTGAACTCATCCTTTATATGGCTCAGTACCTGACCAACAAAGTGCAGGATCTGGTTGCTGGCTTGTCTGAAATCGTCGATTCCGAGGAAGAAAAACTCGATGCCGACGAACGGTATACCCCGGAGCACGGCAGCGTTCTGCAGATCCGTCGAAGAGCCGCCGGACTCAAGCGCTTCCTGGCCCCCCAGCGGGATATTTTCGCCCAGCTGACACGAATCAAATTGGCGTGGTTCTGCGACGACGATGCCGACTATTGGAACGAACTGCACAACAGCCTGACCCGTTACCTGGAAGAGCTGGAATTGGCCAGAGAGCGCGTGGGGCTTGTGCTGGAGGCTGAAGACCGGCGCTTGAGCCTGCGCATGAACCGCACCATGTACCGATTCGGGATCATCACCGGGATCTTCTTGCCGATGAGTTTTCTTACCGGTTTGCTCGGTATAAATGTGGGCGGCATTCCGTTCTCTGCCAGCCCTTACGGATTCATGATTGCATGCCTGTTGATGGTGTCTGTGGCACTGGGGCAATGGTGGCTGTTTCGACGATTGCGCTGGGTTTGACCTGAATATGACCTGAACGTAAGAAAGGGCCGATGTGACCCGATGAATTTTACCCTCGTCTTTTAAATCACTTGCGAGAGGTCTCTATGCACGATCCGTTCGAACAGTCTTTGCGTGACATGCTCAATGCTTCGCCATCCAACCGTGATGACGATGCCTGCCTGGGCCGCGTACTGAAAACCGCCAACCGTCAGGTAGGGGCGGGTGACCTGTTCGGTTTGCTCGGGCGTTGGTTGCCGGCGTTGATGATGGCCCTGAACAACGGTTCGGCCCATGTATCACCGGTTTCCCGTCGTAAACCTCTTGCTAGCACTGCTGATAAGGCTGATTGAATATGGAACTTGATCTCTGGACCCAGAGCCTGGTCACCGCGATGACCGCATTGTGGACCAAGGTGGCGAATTTCATTCCCAACCTGTTTGGTGCCCTGGTCCTGGTATTGCTGGGTTTTGTCGTGGCCAAGCTGCTCGATACCCTGCTGTCCAAATTGCTCGCCAAACTGGGGCTCGATCGCCTGATGGCCGGCACTGGCCTGACCAAATTGCTCGGCCGCGCAGGGTTGCAAGTACCGATTTCGACCCTGATCGGCAAGATCGTCTATTGGTTCGTTCTACTTATTTTTCTGGTTTCTGCAGCGCAGTCCCTTGGACTTGAGCGAGTTTCAGCTACGCTCGACATGCTGGCACTGTATTTGCCGAAAGTTTTCGGCGGCGCGCTGGTGCTGCTGGTGGGGGTTTTACTCGCGCAACTGGCCAACGGGCTGGTGCGCGGGGCCGCCGAAGGCGTGGGGTTGGACTACGCGGCAGGCCTGGGGCGAATCGCACAGGGGCTGGTGATCATCATCAGTATTTCCGTCGCGATCAGCCAGTTGGAGGTCAAGACTGACCTGCTCAACCACGTTATTGTGATTGTTTTGATTACCGTTGGTCTGGCAGTTGCGCTGGCCATGGGGTTGGGAAGCCGGGAAATTGCCGGTCAGATTCTTGCGGGAATCTATGTGCGTGAGCTGTATCAAGTTGGGCAACAGGTGCGTGTGGGCGAGGTCGAAGGGCAAATCGAGGAGATCGGCACAGTCAAGACGACCGTGCTGACCGATGACGGGGAACTGGTGTCGCTGTCGAACCGGATTCTCCTGGAGCAGCAGGTCAGTAGCCGCTAATCCGGCAAATCCTGCTAATGTACGCCGCCGCAAACCCGGGTGACCGGGTTGCAGCGGACATTGACCTGACTGTCGGCACGACTTGTTTTGAATAAAGCCCAAACGCTGTCCACGCGCTATGACCCCCGTGAGCTCTCTGATGAGGAGTTGGTCGCGCGCTCGCACACGGAGCTGTTTCACGTAACACGCGCGTACGAAGAATTGATGCGCAGGTATCAACGCACTCTGTTCAACGTTTGTTCAAGGTATTTGGGGAACGATAGAGACGCGGATGATGTCTGTCAGGAAGTGATGCTCAAGGTGCTATACGGCCTGAAGAACTTCGAGGGCAAATCGAAGTTCAAGACCTGGCTGTACAGCATCACGTACAACGAGTGCATCACGCAGTATCGGAAGGAACGGCGAAAGCGTCGCTTGATGGACGCTTTGAGTCTGGACCCCCTTGAGGAGGCGTCTGAAGAGAAGACGCCGGCACCCGAGGAGAAGGGCGGACTTGATCGCTGGTTGGTGCATGTGAACCCGATTGACCGCGAAATTCTGGTGCTTCGATTTGTCGCAGAGCTGGAATTTCAGGAAATCGCTGACATCATGCATATGGGTTTGAGTGCTACAAAAATGCGGTACAAGCGTGCTCTTGATAAATTACGTGAGAAATTTGCGGGCGAGACTGAAACTTAGTGCGTAGCAAATATCTCTTACGTGTAGGCAAGTTCTGTTAGACTTGTCGCCGAGTTGTCCCCCGGTTTGTGGGACTGCTTTACAATCACCAGATGGGGATTTAACGGATGAAACTGAAAAACACCTTGGGCTTGGCCATTGGTTCTCTTATTGCCGCTACTTCTTTCGGCGTTCTGGCACAAGGCCAAGGCGCAGTTGAAGGCGAGCTGTTCTACAAGAAGCAGTACAACGATAGCGTTAAGCACATCGAAGACGGCTTCAACCCAGGCGCTCGCATTGGTTACTTCCTGACCGACGATCTGTCGTTGAATCTGTCGTACGACAAGACCAACCACACCCGTTCGAACGACGGCACTGGCAACCAGAAGATCAAAGGTGACACTGGCAGCCTCGTTGCTCAGTACCACTTCGGTCAGGCTGGCGTTGATAGCCTGCGTCCATACGTTGAAGGCGGTTTCGGCCACCAGAGCCGTACCAACGTTAAGGCTGACGGCCACAGCGGTCGCGACCAGACCACTTTCGCTACCATCGGTACCGGCGTGAAGTACTACTTCACCAACAACCTGTACGCTCGTGCTGGTGTTGAAGCTGACTACGGTCTGGACAACGGCAAGTGGGACTACTCCGCACTGGTTGGCCTGGGCGTGAACTTCGGCGGTAACGCTGGCGCAGCTGCTCCAGCTCCTACCCCAGCACCAGCTCCAGAGCCAGTTCCAGAGCCAGAAGCTCCGGTTGCTCAGGTTGTTCGTGTTGAGCTGGACGTTAAGTTCGACTTCGACAAGGCCGTTGTTAAGCCTAACAGCTACGGCGACGTTAAAAACCTGGCCGACTTCATGGCTCAGTACCCAGCTACCAACGTAGAAGTTGCTGGTCACACTGACTCCGTAGGTCCAGACGCTTACAACCAGAAGCTGTCCCAGCGTCGTGCTGACGCTGTTAAGCAAGTCCTGGTTAAAGACGGCGTTGCTCCTAGCCGTGTAAATGCTGTTGGTTACGGCGAATCCCGCCCAGTTGCTGACAACGCAACTGAAGCTGGTCGCGCTGTTAACCGTCGCGTAGAAGCGTCGGTTGAAGCTCAAGCTCAGTAATTACTGAGTAAAGAAAAGCCCGGCTCCGGCCGGGCTTTTTTTCGCCTGCGATTTGCCTCAGGCGCTTGCCGCAGCGGCGATGCTGGCCATCTGTGCGGCGCCGGCAACCTGGCCAATCACCAGGATGGCCGGGCTCTTCAGCGCAAAAGCTTTTGCAGCTTCATGCATGGCCGCCAGGGAGCTGCGGCATTCGCGTTGTTGGGGTAACGAAGCGTTTTCGATCATTGCCACCGGCATATCCGCAGCCATGCCGCCGTTGAGCAGCTGTTCGCGGATTTCTTCCAGCTTGGCCACGCCCATATACACCACCAGCGTGGTTCCACCCTCCGCCAGCGCACGCCAGTTCAGGCTACTGTCGTCCTGGGTATGCGCGGTGACCAAGGTCACTCCACGGCTCACCCCGCGCAAGGTCAAAGGGATGTCACACTGGGTCGCCCCGGCTAGCCCTGAGGTGATGCCATTGACCAATTCCACCTCGACTCCACGCTCGCGCAGCCAGGTTGCCTCCTCGCCACCGCGGCCAAAAATACACGGGTCACCGCCTTTAAGGCGTACTACGCACTTGCCCTGGCGTGCATAACGCAACATCAGGCGGTGAATGAAATCCTGCGGGGTAGAGCGACATCCCCCGCGCTTGCCGACGGTAATTACCCGAGCGCTGGTGCAGTGTTCCAGTACTGTCGGGTTGACCAGATCATCAATCAGCACGACGTCCGCTGCCTGCAGAGCCCGTACCGCTTTCAGGGTCAGCAACTCCGGGTCACCCGGTCCTGCGCCTACCAGCCACACTTTTGCGCTCATGTTGTTCTCCTTACACACTGATGGCGATTGGCTGCGGGTTGCTGGCCAAAAGACGTTTGATTTCCGGCACGCAGGAGCCGCATTGGGTGCCGCAGCCCAGGGCCTGTTTGAGGCCATCCAGGTCCAGGCCGCTGCCGATACCGGCACACACGGCGTTTTCGCTGACGTTCTTGCAGTTGCACACAATCTTGTTGCTGGCCGTTGTACCGCCCGGCGGCGCGCTCAAGGGCGCCAGTAACCAGCGCCGCAGTTGCTCGTCGGCCCGGCCTTCCAGCCACAGGCTTTGCAGCCAGTGACGGGCCAGTGTTTCGCCGGCCAGGCGCAGGGCGGTGATGCGACCTTTCTCGATTTTTACGCGCTTGCCGATTGAGCGGCGCGGGTCGTCATAGGCCATTACCGGGCCGTCGTTGAGGCCCAGCAGGTGGTCGATACGGGTCAAGAGTTGCAGGTCGGGCGCCTCGGTATGCGCGGCGCGCACCAGCAGCGCGGGGCGTTCACGGCCAGCCAGGCTCAGGCTGACGTAGGCAAAGGTTTCACACAGTGGGCGCAAGGCTTCGAAGTGCTGCTGTACATCGCCTTCGATCAGCGCAAACAGCTGCCACGGCAGTTGCACTGCTTCCAGGCGCACGCCGCTGTGCTTGAGCTCCGGCTGCTTGGACAAAGGGTCGAACGCCGGTTGAGTGAGGGTATTGACGCCGCCCTTGAGAAAGCGGTCGCCCCAGTGCATGGGCAGAAACGCTTGGCCGGGACGCACACTGTCATCGCTGCCGACGGCGACGATCACGCTGCCGCGACGGCTTTTCAGGCTGACCAGGTCACCCTCTTTGAAGCGGTGGCGGCGTAGCTCATCCGGATGCAGGCTCAACAATGCTTCACTGACGTGCCCGAACAGCTGCGCTGCCGTGCCGGTGCGGCTCATGCCGTGCCATTGATCACGCAGGCGACCGGTGATCAGGGTCAGGGGGAATCGCGCATCGCGCTGTTCCTTGGCGGCGCGGTAAGGCTCGGCGACAAATCGCGCCCGGCCCGTGTCAGTAGGGAAAATGCCGTCGGTGTACAAGCGCGACGTACCTGCTTGCGCACCCTCGGGAAACGGCCATTGCTGCGGGCCCAGCCGGTCGAGCAGGGCGTGGCTGATGCCGGACATATCCAGGTCACGGCCTTGGGTCAGTGGTTTGAATTCATCAAACAGCTGCGCCGCTTGCTCAAAGGCGAACAGGCTCGGCAGCCCTGGACGCAGACGGCGCTCCAGGCGCTGTGCGAAATCCACCGTGATCGCCCAGTCCGCGCGAGCTTCACCCGGTGGGTTGATGGCGCGGCGCACGTGGGAAATACGCCGCTCGGAGTTGGTCACCGTGCCGTCTTTTTCACCCCAACTGGCGGCGGGCAGTAGCAGGTCGGCATAGGCGGCGGTTTCGGTGGTACGAAATGCTTCCTGCAACACCACGAACGGGCACGCTGCCAAAGCGGCGCGCACCGCGTTCTGGTCGGGCAGCGATTGGGCAGGGTTGGTACAGGCGATCCACAACGCCTTGATCTTGCCAGCCTGCACCTGTTCAAACAGTTCGATGGCGGTAAGGCCCGTAGTCGCGGGCAGTTGTTCCACGCCCCAATAGGCCGCCACTTCGGCGCGGTGTTCAGGGTTGGCCGCTTCGCGGTGGCCCGGCAGTAAGTTGGACAGGCTGCCGGTTTCGCGCCCACCCATGGCGTTCGGTTGGCCGGTCAGGGAAAACGGCCCGCAGCCCGGCCGGCCAATGGTCCCCGTGGCTAAATGCAGGTTGATCAGTGCACTGTTTTTGGCGCTGCCGGCGGTGGATTGGTTAAGCCCCATGCACCACAGCGACAAAAAGCTGCTGGAGGTGCCCACCCACTGCGCGCACAGGCGCAACTGTTCGACGCTGATGCCGCACAGCTGCGTGACCATCTGCGGCGTGTAGTCATGCACCAGGCGCTTGAGTTCGGCCAGACCGTCGGTGTGGGCCTGGATAAACGCGCGGTCGATCCAGTCTTCCCACAGCAGTAAATGCAAAATGCCGTGGAACAACGCCACATCCGTTCCCGGCAAGATGGCCAAGTGCAGGTCGGCCAAGTCGCAGGTGTCAGTACGCCGAGGGTCAATCACCAGCACTTTCATCTGCGGGCGTTGCGCCTTGGCTTGCTCCAGGCGTCGGAACAATACCGGGTGGGCGTAGGCCATATTGCTGCCGACGATCATCACGCAGTCGCTGTTTTCCAGGTCTTCATAGCTGCACGGCGGCGCATCGGCGCCCAGGCTGCGCTTGTAGCCGACCACCGCCGAAGACATGCACAGCCGAGAATTGCTGTCGATATTATTGGTGCCCACCAACGCGCGGGCCAACTTGTTGAAGCTGTAGTAGTCCTCGGTCAACAGTTGCCCGGAAATATAGAACGCCACACTGTCGGGCCCGTGTTCGGCAATGGTATCGGCGAACACGTTGGCCGCGTGGTCCAGGGCAGTGTCCCAGTCGGTGCGGGTGCGCGCCAGTTCTTTGCCCAAGCGCAATTGCGGGTAAAGAGCGCGGGCGCTCAAGTCGCCGGTCAGGTGCAGGCTCGCGCCTTTGCTGCACAACTTGCCGAAGTTGGCCGGATGGCTGGGGTCGCCTTGCACCCCCAGGATCTGTTCGCCGTCATGCTCGATCAGCACGCCGCAGCCCACCCCGCAATAACAACAGGTGGACGCGGTGGTCTGGCGGTTCATCAACCCGCGTCCCGCAGGGCCAGCATCACACGGCCGTTTTCGACACGGGCCTGATGATGGTGGGCGCAGCCGATATCCGGGGCCTGGGCTTGGCCAGTCGCCAGGTCGATCTGCCAGTTGTGCAGCGGGCAGGCCACCCGCTTGCCGTAGATCAAGCCTTGGGACAGCGGCCCGCCTTTGTGTGGGCAGCGGTCGTCGAGGGCAAAGACTTCATCGTCACTGGTGCGAAAAATCGCAATGTCACCTTTGGGCCCGCTGATGATGCGCGAGCCCAGGGTGTTGATTTCATCGAGGGCGCAGATATCCAGCCAGTTCATAGCGAGACCTCCAGTTGTTTGACGGGGATCACGTCGAATTCCTTTTTCAGCAGCGGCTGTTCCAGGCGTTCCTTCCATGGGTCCTGCTCGAATGACAACGAGAACTGCAAACGCTCATTGAGGGCCTGGCGGCGGGCCGGGTCTTCCAGCACAGCCTTCTTGATATGCTCCATGCCCACCCGCTGCAGGTAGTGCACGGTGCGCTCCAGGTAGAAGGCTTCTTCGCGGTATAGCTGCAGGAATGCGCCGTTGTATTCGCGTACTTCCTCGGCGGTTTTCACCTTGACGAAGAACTCCGCGACTTCGGTCTTGATCCCGCCGTTGCCACCGATGTACATCTCCCAGCCCGAGTCGACACCGATAATGCCTACGTCCTTGATGCCCGCTTCCGAGCAGTTGCGTGGGCACCCGGAGACCGCCAACTTGACCTTGTGGGGCGACCACATATTGAACAGGTCATGCTCCAGCTCGATGCCCAGTTGCGTCGAATTCTGCGTGCCAAACCGGCAGAACTCGCTGCCCACACAGGTTTTGACGGTGCGGATGGATTTGCCATAGGCATGCCCGGACGGCATATCCAGGTCCTTCCATACCCCTGGCAAGTCCTGCTTCTTGATACCGAGCAAGTCAATGCGCTGGCCGCCGGTGACCTTGACCATCGGCACGTTGTACTTGTCGGCCACATCGGCGATGCGGCGCAGCTCCGAAGGATTGGTCACGCCCCCCCACATTCGTGGGACCACAGAGTAGGTGCCGTCTTTTTGAATATTGGCGTGGGCCCGTTCGTTGATCAGCCGCGATTGCGGGTCGTCCTTGGCTTCGCCGGGCCAGGTGGAGATCAGGTAGTAATTGAGGGCCGGGCGGCAGGTGGCGCAGCCATTGGGGGTGCGCCAGTTCAGGTAGCGCATGGTGCTGTCGATGGTCAGCAGGTGCTGCTCGCGGATGGCCTGGCGGATCTGCCCGTGGTTGAGGTCGCTGCAGCCACAGATGGCTTTTTCACTTTTGGGTTTGACGTCGGCGGCGCCGCCCACGGTGTTGATCAGGATCTGCTCGACCAGCCCGGCACAGGAGCCGCAGGAACTGGCGGCCTTGGTGTGTTTTTTCACCTCATCGACACTGAACAGCCCTTGTTCCTGGATCGCCTTGACGATGGTGCCCTTGCACACGCCGTTGCAGCCGCAGACTTCGGCGCTGTCGGCCATGCTCATGGCTTTGTCCTGGCCTTGGTGGCCGACATCGCCGAGTGCATTTTCACCGAACATCAGATGATCGCGGATTTCACCGATGGCGTGGTTCTCACGGATCTGGCGGAAATACCAGCCGCCATCGGCGGTATCGCCGTACAGGCAGGCGCCGACCAGGATGTCGTCCTTGATCACCAGCTTCTTGTACACGCCGCCAATCGGGTCGGAGAGCGTGATGGTTTCGGTACCTTCGCCGCCCATGAAGTCGCCGGCGGAGAACAGGTCGATGCCGGTGACTTTCAGCTTGGTCGAGGTCACCGAGCCCTTGTAAGTGGCAAAGCCCAATTGGGCCAGGTGGTTGGCGCAGACCTTGGCCTGTTCGAACAAGGGCGCCACCAGGCCATAGGCGATGCCGCGATGGCTGGCGCATTCACCGATCGCGTAGATACGCGGGTCGTAGGTTTGCATCGTGTCGTTGACCAGGATCCCACGGTTGCAGGGGATGCCGGACTTTTCCGCGAGTTCGGTATTGGGGCGGATGCCGGCAGCCATCACCACCAGGTCGGCGGGGATGATGTCGCCATTCTTGAACTGCACCGAGCCGACGCGGCCATTGCCGGCATCGTGCAGGGCCTGGGTTTGCTCGCACAGGCGAAACACCAGGCCGCGGCTCTCCAGTTCGGTTTGCAGTAGCTGGCCGCTGGTCTTGTCCAGTTGCCGCTCCAGCAGCCATTCACCGATGTGCACCACCGTCACGTGCATGCCGCGCAGCATCAGGCCGTTGGCCGCTTCCAGGCCGAGCAGGCCGCCGCCGATCACCACCGCATGCTTGTGGGTCTTGGCGGTGTCGATCATCGCCTGGGTGTCGGCAATGTCGCGGTAACCAATCACGCCCTGCAAGCTGTTGCCGGGAATTGGCAGGATAAACGGCGTGGACCCGGTAGCGATCAGCAGGCGGTCATATTCGGCCTCGGTGCCGTCTTCGGCGATGACTTTGCGCTTGACTCGGTCGATCTGCACCACTTTGCGGTTGAGCAGCAGTTTGACGTTGTTGTCCAGGTACCAATCCAGGTCGTTGAGCACGATCTCTTCGAAGGTTTGTTCACCGGCCAGTACCGGCGACAGCAGGATGCGGTTGTAGTTGGTGTGAGGCTCGGCGCCGAACACGGTGATGTCGTACAGCTCGTTGCTCAGCTTGAGCAGTTCTTCAAGGGTGCGAACCCCGGCCATGCCGTTGCCGATCATCACCAGTTTGAGTTTTTTCATGTCGTTCTCCGCAATGGCTCGACAAATCGTGCGCAAACAAAAAAGGCATCCCCGCTAGTCAGCTAGCGAGGACGCCTTTGTCCTGGTCCCGTTCTATCGGGAAGCTCGGCCCTTCGTCGTTGAAGGAGCGGCTATATGTGGGGTGTTGAGAACGTTAATGCAGCAGCTGTGCCAAGTCCCTATAGCCCAGGTTTACTGGGCGTTTACACGGAGCGTCGGCGTATTCTGCCCGCTAGTGGTGCATCAGCCAGTACAGCAGCACCAGATTGAGTAGCAGCGAAGCCATCGCCAGGGTCTGCCAGACTTTCAAGGGTTCGCGTTCGAGCAAGGGGCGTGGGCGTACGCTCAATTCGCGGCGATCGGCCTGCTCCAGCACCAACAGCCATTCTTCGGCGGTTTCATAACGTTGGGCCGGGACAGCGATCAGCGCTCGTTCCAGGCTATGGGGCAACCACTCTGGCAAGTCAGGGCGATAACGGCTGGCGCTGACGGGTTGGGAAAACCTGGGCCGTTGGAAGGCCTCGATTTCACCGTAGGGGTAATGCCCGGTCAGCAGGTAATACAAGGTCACGCCGACGCTGTACAAATCCTGTTGTGCCGTAGGCTGCTCGCCAGCGAACGCCTCGGGCGCGATGAAACTCGGGGTGCCGGGCAGCAGGTGGGCACGGTCCTCGGAGAGCCCGGGGCAATAGGCCAGGCCGAAGTCCAGCACACGCAGTTCGCCATCTTCTCCCAGCAGCAGGTTTTCCGGCTTGATGTCGCGGTGCAGGATCTGCCGGCGATGCAACAGGCCCACGGCGCGCAGCAAGCGTTCGGCAATCGACTGCCATTGCGCCAACGGCAGCGGGCCTTGTTGTTGGAACAGTTGGGCCAGGGTTTGTCCGGCGTATTCGCGCATCACGTAGTACAAATGCTGACGGCCACTGGCCGCATGCACTTCGGGAAAGGCACGGCCGGCGACCCGGCGCAGAAACCATTCCTCCGACAACAAGGCCTGTGCGGCGTCGGTATCGTCGCAACGCAACGGTAAGGTCTTGAGCAGCCAGGGTTGCCCCTGGGCGTCGTGCACGCGGTACAGCAACGACTGCCGACTCTGCGCCAGCACGCTTTGCACCTGCCAGCCTTCAAAGGTTTGCCCGACTTTCAGTGGTGGCGGCAGCGGCCATTGCTGCAACTGCACCAAGGCGTCGCCGAGGGTGGCCGCGCCGAGTTGATCGATGCGCACCAGCAAGGCGCTGGCGTTGTCTTGGCTACCCGCCAGGTGGGCGGCGTTGACCAGGGTGTTGACGGCCAGCTCGAGGTCGCTTTGTTCGCGCAGGATCGCGCCGATGCTGTGATCGCCCAGCGTGGCCCACACCCCATCGCTGAGCAGCAGGAAACACTCGCCCTCGCGCAACGGGCCATCGAGGAAGTCCAGCACCAGATGCTGATCCAGGCCGAGGGCGCGCTTGAGCACATGTTGCATGCCCGGCTGTTCCCACACATGGTCTTCGCTGATGCGTTGCAACTCGCCGTCAAGCCAACGGTACGCCCGGCAATCACCGACATGGGCCAGGGTGAAACGCTGGCCGCGAAACACCAGGGCGCTGAGGGTGGTGAGCAACGGTTGGCCGCCGCCGTTGGCTTGCAACCAGCGATTTTGCGCCAGTAACAAGCGCTCCAGCGCCTGGGCCACGCCCCAGGTCTGTGGCGTAGCGTAGTAGTCCAGGGCCAGGGCCTGCAGGGTCGAGCGTGCGGCCAGGCCACCGTCGGCGCACTGGCTGACGCCGTCGGCCAGTGCGCACAGGTAGCCTTTGCTCGCGGCCAGTTCCGCCATGGGCGTGACCACCCGCAGCGCATCCTGGTTCTCGCTGCGCGGGCCGATGGCACTGGCCTGGGCGACGCTCAGTTGCAGGCTCATCAGACGCGGGCGGCGGTCACGGCGGCCGAACCCCAGGTGGTTCTCCAGCGCCGTTTCACCCCATGCAGGCCGAACCAGGCCAACACACCGAGGCTGGCGAACAACCACAGGGCCAGTTGATAGCTGCCAGTACTCTGCTTGATGGCGCCCATGCCCGCCGCAAGGGCGAAGCCACCGATGCCACCGGCCATGCCGATCAGGCCGGTCATCACGCCGATCTCACTGCGAAAACGCTGCGGCACCAATTGGAATACCGCGCCATTGCCGGCGCCCAGGCCGAGCATGGTGCAGACGAAAAGCGCCAGCGCTGCGTAGGAGCTGGGCAGGTTGAACCCCACTGCCGCAATGCAGATCACCGCCACGCTGTACATGCCGAGCAGGGTTTTGATCCCGCCGAACCGGTCTGCCAGGGCGCCACCCAATGGGCGCATCAGGCTGCCACCGAACACACAGGCGGCGGTGTAGTAGCCGGCGGTCACCGGGCTCAGGCCGTACTGGTCGTTGAAGTAGCCGGGCAGGGCGCTGGCCAGGCCGATAAACCCGCCGAAGGTCACGCTGTAGAAGAACATGAACCACCAGCTGTCGCGGTCGCCCAGGGCCTTGAAGTAGTCGGCCATGGATTTGGCTTTCGGCCGTTCAGGCGCATTGCGCGCAAGCCAGGCGAATACGATCAGGGTCAGCACCAGTGGGATCAGCGCAAAGCCGAACACATTGCTCCAACCAAAGGCGGCCGCCAGCACGGGCGCCAGCAACGCCGCAAACACGGTGCCGGAGTTACCGGCGCCGGCGATGCCCATCGCCTTGCCCTGATGCTCCGCCGGGTACCACTGTGACGCCAAGGGCAGGGCGACCGCGAAGGACGCACCGGCCATGCCCAGGAACATGCCCAGCAGCAGCGCTTGTTCGTAGCTGTGGATCCCCAGTTTCCAGGCGCAGAACAGCGCCACGATCACAATCACTTGGCCAATCAGCCCGGCGGTCTTGGGCGACAGCTTGTCGGCCAGCATCCCCATCAAGAAGCGCAGCACCGCGCCCGCCAGGATCGGGGTGGCCACCACCAGGCCGCGCTGTTGAGTAGTCAGGTGCAAGTCAGCGGCAATCTGCACCGCCAGGGGGCCCAGCAGGTACCAGACCATGAAGCTCAGGTCGAAATACAGGAACGCGGCAAACAGGGTCGGGGTGTGCCCGGATTTCCAGAAGCTTGATTTCATCACGCACCTCAACGGTTGGGGGTCTAGAAACGAAAAAACGCCGCCACCGGGTTCGCGAGGGCAAACCGGGTGGGCGACGTCTTTGTCGTGAAGGGGCAACCGCCGTTGGCTACCTGTGATAATTCTTTAGCAAGAGCTGAGCCAGATCAGCCGAGCAACTCGCTCATGGCAATAATCTGCTCCGCCACCTGGATCAGTTTCTGTTGACGGCTCATGGCCTGGCGGCGCATCAGGGTGTAGGCCTCTTCCTCGTTGCAGCTCTTCATCTTCATCAGCAGGCCCTTGGCCAACTCGATGCGCTTGCGTTCGGCCAGTTGCTGGTCGCGGGCATGAAGCTGGGCGCGCAGGGCCTGGTCACTCTCGAAGCGCGCCATGGCCACATCGAGGATCGGTTGCAGGCGCTGGGCCTGGATACCTTCGACGATATAGGCACTGACGCCGGACTTGATGGCCTGGCGCATTACATTCGGGTCGTGCTCGTCGGTGAACATCACGATGGGCCGTGGCTGATCGCGGCTGACCAGCACTACTTGCTCCATCACATCGCGCCCGGGTGACTCGGTATCGATCAGGATCACATCAGGACGCACTGTTTCGACGCGTGCGGGCAGGTCGATGGTCAAGCCGGACTCATCGATCACCTCGAAGCCGGCCTCGGTCAATGCGGCCTTGAGGCGCCCGACCTTGCGCGGGGTGTCGTTGATCAACAGGATTCGCAGCATCGTCGGGCTCCTGTCAGCGCAGCGCTTGGCGATTGGCATCATCGGCCAGGGCATGCAGGTGGAAGCTGCGGGCGTAGCCAGCGGGGTCGCTGCCGTCCCAGGTCTTGCCGTCGAGCAACTGGCTGCGGCGCATGTCCGAGTCGCCTGCGTTAATGCCCAGCGCCTCGGCAGCCTGGCGATACAGTGCCAATTGCTGAACTTGCCGGGCAACGCCCAGGTAGTCAGGGTCTTCCCGCAGCAAGCCCCAGCGCCGGAACTGGGTCATGAACCACATGCCATCGCTGAGGTAAGGCAGGTTCACCTCGCCGTCGGCGAAAAAGCGCAGTGCATGGGGATCCTGCCAGTGGTTACCCAGGCCATCGTCATAGTGCCCCAGCAGGCGCGGTTCGATGCAGCCCACAGGTGCGTCGAGGTATTCACTGGCACTGAGCAACTGGGCGGTAGAGCGGCGGTTTTCACGGCTCTGTTCGATAAACCGGCTGGCCTCGAGAATCGCCATGACCAGCACGCGTGCGGTATTGGGGTACGCGTCAGCGAAGGCTTGGGTGCAGCCCAGGACTTTTTCCGGGTGGTCCGGCCAGATTGCCTGGCTGGTCGCCAGGGTAAAGCCCTGGTTCTGTTGCACTGCGCTGGCGCACCAGGGTTCACCCACGCAAAGTCCATCGATGCGTCCGGCTTGCAGGTGCGCCACCATTTGCGGCGGCGGCACCACCACACTGTTCACATCCTGCAATGGATGAATGCCTTGGCTCGCCAGCCAGTAATACAACCACATGGCGTGGGTGCCGGTGGGAAACGTCTGAGCGAAGGTCAGTTTTGTCCGGCTTTGGTGCACATGGCCTTTCAACGCCTCAGGAGTGATCACCCCTTGCTGTTGCAGGCCGTGGGACAGGTTGATGCCCTGGCCATTCTGGTTCAGCCCCATCAGCACTGCCATGGGGCTGGCGGCGACGCCGCCGATGCCCAGGTGTACGGCATAGATCAGCCCGTAGAGACTGTGGGCGGCGTCCAGTTCACCGCTGACCAGCTTGTCGCGCAGGTTGGCCCAGGATGCCTGGCGTTTGAGGTTGAGTGTGAGGCCGTAGGGTTGGGCGAAGCCCTGGGTGGCGGCGACCACCAGCGAGGCGCAATCGGTCAGGGCCATGAACCCAAGGTCCAGGCTGCTCTTTTCCGGGGCATCGCTGCCATTTACCCAAGCCAGCGGATCGTTCATCAATACCTGCCTTTTCTGAAAAAAAAAGCGCCGTTTCCCAGGTTGGCGTTACAGGCCATTGCAGGGGAACGACGCCTTTGTCCGTAGGCCCGTACCGCCGTTGGTGCGAGCCTGATACAGAGTGCATAGCAAGGCACATGCCATGGGTGGGCCGGTGCAACTGGCCGTCAACTTTCCATCATGATTGAACCTCGTGCGCCTCGCAGTATGGCCGCTTCCTCAGGCCAGACCGTCAGGCATTCCCACGGTGCACGCTGATTTCCTCGCAACCCTCAATTGCCGCTGGCAGTACAGCGTGCTGCTGTGCGCCGCGCTGTTGCTGGGCAGCCGCACGGCCTGTGGCGAGGTGTACCAGGCACAGGATGAGGGGCTGCCGGCTTTCTTTGCTGCGTTGTCTGTGTCATTGGGCCTGCCCGTGGTGACCAGCCGTGCCGCGGCTAATAGGCAGGTGAGCGGAGCATTCGATTTTGCGGCGCCGCAACAGGTCATTGAAACGCTCGCCGCGCGCGAAGGCTTGATCTGGCACAGCGATGGCCAAGTGTTGCACGTCTACGCTGCCGACGAAGCGAGAAGCTCGGCGGTGGCGCTGCAACATATTAGTGTCGACAGGCTGCGTGGCATCATGCGACGTGCAGGGCTGGATGAGCCACGTTATCCGCTGCGCGCAAACGGGGCGCGCATGTTCTACGTATCCGGGCCTCCCAGCTATGTCGATCATATATTGCGGCTGACGCAACTGATGGATCGACCCCCTCGCAAGTTGCCAGAGCGCCCGCCTGCATTTGGCGTGGTGCAAGTGGTCAATTTCCCGGTGGAAGATCACTCGCACGGCGTGGGTACCAACAGGGGCCTGGTACCAGGCATGCTCTCGATGATCCATGCCCGGCTATCCCAGGCGCAGAGGGTCCAGTTGGCCGACGGCCGCCTTGCGTTGCTGGCCTATCCGGATACCAACAGTGTGTTGATCAAGGGCTCGCCTGCCCAGGTGAAAGTTATCGAGAAACTGCTGGCCGAGCTGGATGTGGCCCAGGTGCTGAATGAAACTTTGCCAGGGCAGGCGCATGCCGGTGGTGGAGACCCGCAGGCCGGGCCACCTCAGTTGACCGCCGCGCAATATGAGCGTGTGCAACGTGCGTTCCTACGGACGGAGCGCGAGTTTTCCCCCTGAGAAGGCGTTTGTCCATGCACCTGGAAATACTGCTGCAGGAGCAATTGATCAGCCGCAAGCGTTTGGCCGCGTTCGCGCCGGGAAAAGTGCTGCCCTTGGACCCAGGCGTCACACGATGTGTGGAGGTGCGGGTCAATGGACAATTGATGGCGTTAGGTGAGTTGGTGCAGTTGGAGGACCGGCTAGGAGTTGAGTTGCAGGAGACTTTCCAGGAGTGGCTGTCGCGATAAGGGGCGCAAGCGATTTGTCTGACCGGCAGCGGCCCAAAAAAAACCATTGAATGGGTTTTTTCCTAACGCGAGTCTGCGGGGCGGTTTTTATAGTCGTGCCAATGGCAGGTGAGCCGGTTCACACAGTAAGGATTTGAATGTCAGTAGTCGATACAGAGGTGCGTATGGCCGTCGTGACGCAAGAAGCGGCGGCATCCCTGGTCTTCGCTCGCTGGACCTTGCACGGCGATGGTCGGTTGATAGGCGCGGATGCGGATATACAGCTGCCTCCCAAGGAGGGGCAGGTGCTGCGGTTGCTGCTGGCCTCCGGTGGCGCACTGATGACCAAGGACCGCTTGCTGGAACTGGCCTGGCCTCGGGGCGAGGTAGCCGATGAGTCACTTACGCGTTGTATTTATTCCCTGCGCAAGCATTTGAGGGCCGACAAAGGCTTTATCAAGACTATTTATGGCAAGGGCTATCGCTTTACATGCCCGGTACGGGTGGGTGATCAACCGAGGGCTGTCCTGCACCTGTGCGCCGTCTGTGGTCAGGCCAGTAATGTTAAAGGTTAGGGTCGGGGGCAGAGGCCTGTTGTTCAGTGTGCTGATGGGCTGTAACCCGGCATGGGCCTATTGCTGGGAAGAGGCGGCCAGCCGCTACGATCTCGAGCCAGAGTTACTGCAGGCTATCGCCTCAGTCGAGTCGGGTTCCCGTGCGCAAGCAATGAACTACAGCAACCGAAACGGCACACGGGATATTGGCTTGATGCAGATAAACAGCATTCACCTGCCTCGTTTGCTCAAGCAGGGTATTACCGAAGAGCGGTTGTTGAACGAACCTTGCCTGTCGGTGGAAGTAGGCGCCTCGATTCTTGCCGATTTTATACAGCGTTTTGGCTACAACTGGACGGCAGTGGGCGCTTACAACGTTGGGCCCGGCCCCGGCCCTCAGCGTGAGGCATTACGCCTGCGCTACGCCGAGAGGATCTGGGTGCGCTATGAGGCCTTGATGGCGCAGCGTCAATGAGATCGAGTGTCATGCCTCGCATGCAACCCACCGCCGCGGCTATAATCACCGCCACCTTTTACCGCCATCCGAGTCTAGCCCGCCCATGTATAACCTGGCCCGCCAGCTGTTGTTCAAACTTTCCCCGGAAACCTCCCACGATCTGTCCCTGGACCTGATCGGTGCTGGTGGCCGCCTGGGGCTCAATGGCCTGGTATGCAAGGCACCGGCGAAGATGCCGGTGTCGGTGATGGGGCTCGACTTCCCCAACCCGGTCGGGCTGGCAGCCGGCCTGGACAAGAACGGCGCCGCCATCGACGGGTTTGCGCAGTTGGGTTTCGGCTTTGTCGAAATCGGCACCGTGACCCCACGGCCGCAACCGGGCAACCCCAAGCCCCGCATTTTCCGCCTGCCGGAAGCGGAGGCGATCATTAATCGCATGGGCTTCAATAACCTCGGCGTCGACCATCTGCTGTCGCGGGTTCAGGCGGCGAAATACACCGGCATCCTGGGTATCAACATCGGCAAGAACTTTGACACCCCTGTGGAACGTGCGGTGGATGACTACCTGATATGCCTGGACAAGGTCTATGCCCACGCCAGCTATGTCACCGTCAACGTCAGCTCGCCCAACACTCCGGGCCTGCGCAGCCTGCAATTTGGCGATTCCCTCAAGCAACTGCTCGAAGCCTTGCGCCAGCGCCAGGAAGACCTGGCCGTGCGTCACGGCAAGCGTGTGCCCCTGGCCATCAAGATCGCGCCGGACATGAGCGATGAAGAAACCGTACTGGTGGCCCAGGCCCTGGTGGATTCAGGGATGGACGCGGTGATTGCAACCAATACCACCCTCAGCCGCGTGGGTGTCGAAGGCCTGTCCCATGGTGACGAGGCGGGCGGCCTGTCGGGCGCGCCAGTGCGTGACAAGAGCACCCATATCGTCAAGGTGCTGGCGGGCGAGTTGGCTGGGCGTTTGCCGATCATCGCGGTGGGCGGTATTACCGAAGGCAAGCACGCGGCCGAGAAGATCGCGGCTGGCGCCAGCCTGGTGCAGTTGTACTCCGGCTTTATCTATAAAGGGCCGGCGTTGATTCGCCAGTCGGTGGATGCCATCGCTGCCTTGCGCTGACAATCTGCTGGGCAATAAAAAGGGCTCCATAAAGGAGCCCCTGGGCCGAAGCCCGCCGCCCGGATGGGGCGCGCGTGGTTAAGTCGTTACTCGTTCAGAAATGTGTGTCGGAATAAAGTGCCCCTGATTAGCCGACGGCGTGAAGTTCGTTGAGTCTGTGGATGCCCGCAGTGCCTGTCATACCGTCCCAGTTGTCGCCGCGTCCTTCTCGCCAGCCGTTGATCCAGGCTTGGCGTACCGACGGTAGAGTAAATGGGCAAAGCTCACGGGATTTTCCATGAACGCCATATTGATATCCGCGTAAAAATGCTCTTTCCAACGGATCACGCTTAAGTCTTCTCATAGGGTGTTTCCCTCACTTGTTGACTGTCTAGATATCCTTCGGCCTTGTCCAAGGCCGGGCAGAGTTTTTCTGCCGTTGGTGGGCTCGCTGCCGGCGTGGCGAGCCGATGTGTCGGCACCGTTACGGCGCCAACCTGTGTTGAGTTCTAACCAATAGGTCACATGTATTCAATGATCGTTTTGTCATAAGCACGTAACGATAACGATGCTATAGCCATAAGCTGGGATGGTTATTCGCCCCTTTTATAGGGCAAAGCCAGCTATGATGTGCCCTGCACAGAGGAAAGGTTTAATCCCTTGGTGAGAATGACCACCTGTTGCAGTCGGTTATTATTCGACGAAGGGTCGGAATATTTCTTTTTGTTGCACAACATTCTTCTTCTGCCTCGCCAATAAAGGCTCAAGGGCCCGTCAGACGGGGTGGAATGGCACATTCGTGCCACGCGAGCACTCTTCGAGAAAAGTGCTTGATTGAAAACCGAACCGGCGATGCGTCGCCTGTTCACTTATTGCTGAAAAGCCTGGAATGCCCCATGTCGGACCGTTTTGAACTCTTCCTCACCTGCCCCAAGGGCCTCGAAGGCCTGCTGATCGAGGAAGCCGTCGGGCTTGGCCTTGAGGAAGCCCGCGAGCACACCTCGGCCGTGCGCGGCATGGCCGACATGGAAACCGCTTACCGCCTGTGTCTCTGGTCACGCCTGGCCAACCGTGTGTTGCTGGTGCTCAAGCGCTTCCCGATGAAGGACGCCGAAGATCTTTACCACGGCGTGCTGGACATCGAATGGGCTGACCACATGGTTCCCGACGGTACCCTCGCGGTGGAGTTCAGCGGGCACGGCTCGGGCATCGACAACACCCACTTCGGCGCCCTGAAGGTCAAGGATGCGATCGTCGACAAACTACGCACCCCGACCGGCGAACGTCCGTCCATCGACAAGATCAACCCTGACCTGCGCATTCACCTGCGCCTGGACCGTGGCGAAGCCATCCTGTCCCTGGATCTTTCCGGCCACAGCCTGCACCAGCGCGGCTACCGCCTGCAGCAGGGTGCGGCACCGCTGAAGGAAAACCTGGCGGCGGCGATCCTGATCCGCGCCGGCTGGCCGCGTATTGCGGCCGAAGGCGGCGCGCTGACAGACCCGATGTGCGGTGTGGGTACCTTTCTGGTCGAGGGCGCGATGATCGCCGCCGACATGGCCCCCAACCTCAATCGTGAACTGTGGGGGTTCACCACCTGGCTGGGCCACGTCCCGGCGCTGTGGAAAAAACTGCACGCAGAAGCCACTGAGCGCGCCGCTATCGGCATGAACAAGCCGCCGTTGTGGGTGCGTGGCTATGAAGCCGACCCACGCTTGATCCAGCCTGCTCGCAATAACATCGAGCGCGCCGGGCTGAGCCATTGGATCAAGGTGTACCAAGGCGAAGTCGGTACTTTCGAGCCGCGCCCGGACCAGAACCAGAAAGGCCTGGTCATCTGCAACCCACCTTACGGCGAGCGCCTGGGTGATGAAGCCAGCCTGTTGTACCTCTACCAGAACCTCGGCGAGCGCCTGCGCCAGGCCTGCATGGGCTGGGAAGCGGCGGTGTTTACCGGCGCGCCGGACCTGGGCAAGCGCATGGGTATCCGTAGCCACAAACAGTATTCGTTCTGGAACGGCGCATTACCGTGCAAATTGTTGCTGATCAAGGTCAACCCGGACCAGTTCGTCACGGGCGAACGCCGCACTCCTGAACAGCGCCAGGCCGAA
This sequence comes from Pseudomonas sp. PA-1-6B, assembly GCF_021609545.1. Taxonomy (NCBI): domain Bacteria; kingdom Pseudomonadati; phylum Pseudomonadota; class Gammaproteobacteria; order Pseudomonadales; family Pseudomonadaceae; genus Pseudomonas; species Pseudomonas sp. PA-1-6B. The sequence goes on along the minus strand of NZ_WJZM01000044.1, from coordinate 3,846 downwards.
CGTGAGCAAGCGGCCTACGACCAGGCCCCGAGCGAGCCGGCAGAGCGTCAGTACAACAAGAACGGCAACCCGATCAAGCCCGCCCCGGCCCCCGTGGTGGAACAGGCGCGCTTGAGCGAAGGTGGGCAGATGTTCGCCAACCGTCTGCAGAAGAACCTCAAGCTGTTGGGCAAATGGGCCAAGCGCGAAGGGGTGGATTGCTACCGTGTGTATGACGCTGACATGCCTGAATACTCCATGGCCATCGACCTGTACCACGATTGGGTGCACGTACAGGAATACGCCGCGCCTAAGTCCATCGACCCGGAAAAAGCCTCGGCCCGCATGTTCGATGCCCTGGCGGCAATTCCCCAGGCACTGAATGTCGACAAGAGCCGTGTGGTGGTCAAGCGTCGTGAGCGTCAGAGCGGCACCAAGCAATACGAGCGTCAGAGTGCCCAAGGCAAATTCACCGAGGTCAGTGAAGGCGGGGTTAAGTTGCTGGTCAACCTCACCGATTACCTGGACACCGGCCTGTTCCTCGACCATCGCCCGATGCGCATGCGCATCCAGAAGGAAGCGGCGGGCAAGCGCTTCCTCAATCTGTATTGCTACACCGCCACAGCCAGTGTGCATGCTGCCAAGGGCGGCGCGCGCAGCACCACCAGCGTCGACTTGTCCAAGACCTACCTGGACTGGGCGCGTCGCAATTTCTCCCTCAACGGCTTCTCCGACAAGAACCGCCTGGAGCAGGGTGACGTGATGGCGTGGCTGGAAGCGAGCCGCGATGAATTCGACATGATTTTCATCGACCCGCCGACCTTCTCCAACTCCAAGCGCATGGAAGGCATCTTCGACGTGCAGCGTGACCATGTGCAGTTGCTCGACCTGGCCATGGCGCGCCTGGCGCCGGGAGGCGTGCTGTACTTCTCCAACAACTTCCGCAAGTTCCAGCTGGAAGACAACCTCAGCGAACGCTATGCGGTCGAGGAGATCAGCGACAAGACCATCGACCCGGATTTTGCGCGCAATGCCAAGATCCACCGCGCCTGGAAAATCACCGCACGCTGATTTCCCCTGTAGGAGCGAGCTTCTGTGGCGAGGGAGCTTGCTCCCGCTGGGCTGCGCAGCGGCCCCGGAAGCTTGTGGGCGCTTCGCACCCGAGCGGGAGCAAACTCCCTCGCCACAATAAGCCCGTTGACGGTTTTGCGCTGGTCAAACCCATGACCGATGGCTATAACTTAAGCCCTAGCCAAAGTGACACCCCCGCACACTGGCGCTGTGAGTGTTGCCTATGCCGATGCAAGTCGTTCGCCCGAAAATCCTTGGTTTTATCAGTGAGCAGGCATCGGCTTGGCTGGTGGCATTGGTGGTGTTAGTGGTTGGTAGCGCGCTGACGGTGGTCGTCGCGTGGGCGGCGTCCGACCTGTATCAGCAACAGGTGCGCCAGCGGTTCCAGTTGCTGGTCAACGAGCGCTACAGCCGCATCCAGGAACGTTTTGAAGACCAGGAACAACGCCTGGGCAGCCTGCAGCGTTTCTTCGTCAATTCCGGCGAGGTGTCCCGCGCCGAGTTCGACGGTTTCGCCAAACCGCTGTTGTTGCATGCCCGTGCCTATGCCTGGGCACCACGGATATTTCGCACGCAGCGCAGCCTGTTTGAACAGGACATTTCTCGCCAGCGTGGCATTCCCTTCAGTATCCGCGAACTCAATACCTCCGGTGAATTGGCGCCAGCGGCCGAGCGCGATGAATACGTACCGGTGCTGTACAGCCAGACGCAAAGTTTGCTGGGCTCGCCGCTGGGCTTTGATCTGCTGGCGCAGCCCCTGCGTCGTGCAGCGCTGGAGCGTGCGCAACAAAGCGGCCAGTTGGCGGTGTCACAGCCCATGCAATTGGTGGGGGTGGAGCCCGCTTATGCGGCAGGCGTGTTATTGGTGGCGCCCGTGAGCAAAGTCGTGGGGGCCGAGCCTTATGGTTTTGTGATGGCGGTGATCAGCATGCGCCAGCTGGTGGCCGAGGGGTTGCCCAGGGCCAACCGTGACAATTTGGTGATGCAGATCGTAGACACCTCCGACACCCAGCAACGGGTGTTGTATGCGTCCAGTAACGCGTTGGGCAGCAGTGGCTTGACGGCTGCACGCCGCCTCTCCCTGGGCGATCATGTCTACGCTCTTAGCCTGAGCGCCAGCGAGGTGTTCGACAGGGCCAACCATTCTTCGATGCACGCCATTCTGGCGATGGGCGTGTTGCTCAGCGCCTTGCTCAGTGCGCTGCTTTACATGTTGGTCAGCCAGCGCCAGCGCGCACTGAAATTGGTGGAGCAACGCACCGTTCAATTACGTGCCCGTGAGCAGGAGTTGCGTGGCGCCCATGGGCAACTGCGCAGCGTGTTGAATGCGGCAACTCAAGTGGCGATCATTGCCACTGACCTGCGCGGTGTGATCAACACCTTCAATGCCGGTGCCGAACAGATGTTGGGCTTCAAGGCCGAGGAGGTGCTGGGGCATATGACCTTGGACCGTTTGCATGTGGCCGTGGAACTCGACGCCCGCGCTGAGCCGTTGAGCAGGGCGCTGGGCAAGCGCATTCCGGCGAGCCAGGCGATGCTGGTGGAGAGCCCGGACAGTCAACATGAAGGACGTGAGTGGACGCTAGTGCGCAAGGATGGCAGCCAGTTGACGGTCAACATGTTGCCGACCGTGCTCTTGGATGACCATGGCCTGTGGGTCGGGCACCTGGCGATTTACCTGGATGTCACCGAGCAAAAGCGCGCCTATGAGGCCCTTGCCGTCCGCGACCGCCTGCTGAAAAAACTCAGCGCCCATGTGCCTGGTGGCATCTTCCAGTTCACCCTGGAGCCCCAGGACAACGGGCGTTTCATCTATGCCAGCGAAGGCATGCGCGATATCTATGAAATCGAGCTGGGCATGCTGCAGAAGGATGCGCGCACGGTCCTGGAGCGCATTCACCCTTTGGATCTGGAGCGAGTGCGTGCGTCGATACGCCTTTCTGCGTTGCAACTGAGCCATTGGCGAGAAGAGTACCGCGTGCAATTACCCCTGCGAGGCCTGCGCTGGATTCGCGGCGAAGCGACGCCGGAAGAGTTGCCGGGAGGCGGTACGCTTTGGCACGGTTATGTATCGGATATTTCTGATCTCAAACGGGTCGAGGAAGAACTGCGCGCGCTGTCCATCACCGACTCCCTGACAGGGATCTATAACCGGCGCTATTTCCAGGATCGTCTCAAGGGCGAAATGCTTCGGCTCAACCGTATATCTGGCGCGCTGTCGTTGATCATGCTCGATATCGACCACTTCAAGCGCATCAACGATCAGCACGGCCATGCCGTGGGCGACAGCGTGTTGCAGGAGTTGTGCAAGCGTATCGGCCAACGCTTGCGCCGCACCGATGTGTTTTGCCGGATCGGCGGGGAAGAGTTCGTGGTGCTGTGCCCCAACACCGACGGCGCTCAGGCCTACAGCCTGGCGATACAGTTGTGGCAGTCGTTGCGCGATGCGGCGATGGAACCGGTGGGGGTGGTTACCGCCAGCTTCGGCGTGGCCAGTTGGCGGATCGACGAAGGCATCGATGGGTTGCTGCTGCGCGCTGATTCGGCGGTGTACGTGGCCAAGCAGGCGGGCAGGGATCGGGTGCAGGTATGTGGGAGCGGGCTTGCCCGCGAAGGCGGTGTGTCAGTTGTCGAAGATATCGACTGAACACCCGCTATCGCGGCATAGTTATCTACATAACTCTGTTAGCTCAACGGTAACCACGATGCGAAGCGAGCCGCTCTTGATCTTGATCTGCTTTTGATCTTAGGCGCCCCGTTAAACCACGCTGGCCGGAATTCGACAGGGATTTGGGG